>JBCDAD010000046.1:0-16318 GCA_039186325.1 Pseudomonadota bacterium
GCAGAAGATGCGGTTTCGCTTCTCTCACGCACCTTCGAAGAAGTGGAAGGCTACACCGATATCGTCCTGATGCGCGACATTCGCTTTGAAAGCCATTGCGAGCATCATATTCAGCCGATGATCGGGACGGCGCATGTCGCTTATCTGCCTTCCAACAAAGTGGTTGGCATTTCGAAACTCGCCCGCGTCGTCGATGTTTACGCCCGGCGCCTGCAGAGCCAGGAGACGTTGACCAATCAGATCGCCGGCGCAATCGAAGAGGCGTTAAGCCCCCGCGGCGTCGCCGTTCTGATCGAAGCGGAACATCAATGCATCTCCACGCGCGGCATCCACAAAACCGGCGTCGCCTGCGTCACCCGTGCAATGACAGGACGCTTTGAAACAGACGCCCGCCTCGAAGACCGGTTTATGCGCCTCGTCGGCAAGTAAGCCAGGCTGCAATCATCCCACCGCACCAGCTGATAATCGGCGCCCAATAAGGTTGGGCGACGCACTCAACCGCGCGCGGCGTAATTATTCACAATGTCAAAGAGCCGGCGACGAGCGCGTCCATCGTAACGAACGCCCCGCCCCTGAACGCCGACCAGACCAGAACTGAATTGCGCCATCCGTATTCGGAACAACGGCGCCGGGATGTTGGGCCGGGATCAACGTCAAGGGGGATCATACGGCCAACTGGGGCGCCCTAGGATATCTATCCCCCTTTATTGGGTTTGCGGTGGTTTTTTCGCCTAAAGGGCGAATTTTTCCCCGTTTGCGCGAACGATGTCATCGCCGTCAAATAGAAAATTTTTGGGCGCTAAAGGGGTCCAAGAGGCGTCCCACACAAAATTGCGCAGGTACGAAAAAGGCGGCCCATCGTCGGGCCGCCCAGTTGGATATGTGTCACCAAAAAAACGTGACGCCGGGCGATGACAACACCGCCCGGCGACTGGTTAGAATTCGTATTTGACGCCAAACCGAATTTGCCAGACCGAAACGCCCGTTACCGGCGACTGGATCGTGTCGGCCGATACGTCATTAAAGCCGGTGAAAATATACTCACCATTCGGCCCGCGATCATCTTCATCAATGCTGATCAACTCAACGCGGCCCGGGAAGCCGGCTTGGTTGATCACGCCCCATTCGTCGTTGAGGAGGTTGCCAACATTGTCGATGACGACAAACGCTTTTGCGAGATGGCCGTCAAAGAAGCTCGGGATTTCCTGCTCGATACGAAGATCCCATTGGGAGAACCAATCGGACTGGAATGCGTTTCGCGGCGCAATCTGACCGCCGAATTCAGAAAGACCCAGCTCATCGACAAGCGCAAAGAACGCCGTCGTATCGAAACCGGGGGCAAAAATCACATTCGGATCGCCAACGCCCGACGGGATATAGGCAAGGTGACGATCGCGCAGACCGTCGCCGAAGAAATCATCGCCGTCGTTAAAGGTGAAGCTGTACGGGCGCGACTGCGAAATGACGCCAAACACGTCAAGTTTTGTATAGAAGTCGCGGAACAGCGGCACATCGAGGCCCGCACGCACGGTGAAGCGATGCGGCACTTCGTAGTTGGACGTCGCCAATGCCGGGTCGTTCGGGTCGGACGTTGCGACATTGACAAAATTCGAGAACGCCACCGACGATGTCATCGGATTGCGATCACGCGCATCGGTATAGGCATAAGCGAGCGCAAAGTTCGCGCGCATACCACTGTTGAACTCGTAGTCTTTCGTCAACGCGATCGATGCGACTTTCGAGCTGCCGCCATCGTTATTAGTCAGAATAAAGTCCTGATTGAATGAACGACCATCGCATACGGAGGAATCGCCCGGGGATGTCAAACAATCCGGATCGGACCGATCAATGCTGCGATAGATCGGACGCCCGTCCGGCGCAGTGTCAATTTGCTCCAGGGTGGCGTCGATGATCGTCGCGGCGTCCTTGTCTTTTGAATATAGGAAATCAACCATGAGGTTGTAACCATCCGCCAGCTCGTACGTCGCACCGAGCGATGCTTTCCACTGAGACGGAATTTTGAAATTCGGGTCAACCGCGTTCACGCCGACATTCGACGTACCCGACGCGACCTCATCGACCAGAAATTGCGGAACGCCGTAGCCAGGCCGACCAGGCCCGCTTTCATCATTGACGAAGGTCAGAGCCGTCAAATCAATATCGCTTTCGCGAAGCTGCACGGTGGTGATGCCGTCATTTTGGTAGCTGTTGGACAACCAGACATTTGGGTTGCCGCCGCCAAAGAGACCGCCGCCGCCACGCACCGTCAAACGATCCGTCGCATCCCAGGTGAAACCGAAACGCGGCTGGAAGAGCGTTTCGCCATCAAACGTGTTGGTATTTTCAAAACCATTCCGTGCAACGAAATTTTCGTTAAGTCGCGGGAAGTCGCCAGACTCATAAAGGTCGACGCGGAAACCTGCGGTAAACGCAAAACCGATCTCGTCGAATGTGACCTCGTCCTGGAAGTAGAACGTGTTGGTCGCGAATTTGAATTCGGCGGCTGCATCATCAGGATTGTTTGTGCCGCCGGCATTGCCGTAGAAATAATCATCGGCGATGAAATTCGCAAAGTCCTCGATATTTGCGTCATCCATCGTTCCGTCAGAAAAACCGACTCTGTCGAAACGAATTTCACCCTCAGAGTGCTGAACAAAGAGGTTGAAAATATCAACAACTTCACGCTCATAGCCAAACGTGAATTTGTTATTTCTAAAGGTATAGTCGCCCTTCGCTTTCAGGTTGAAGGTCTTTGTATCGAGTTTATTCGACTGACGAGAATCGTCGCCGCCAAGATAGACCGTCGCCCGTTCGCCGTTATTGAACGTTCGGATTTGAATCTCGCCAAAATCCGTTCCGCCGACCGACTCCTGCCGGGTGTCATTCGTTGTGTAGGACACGCGCAGTTCCGTGGAGAAATTGTCCGACCAGTTCGAGAAAACCTGACCGGAATAATTGTTCAGCAGCGTGCTGCGATTGTAGTAGTGATTGAAAAATTCGTATTCATCCGGATCGTCATCGGATGCGGTCAGGCTGAAACCGTTATTCCGGTTATAGGTGAAGGCGGCGCGGTGATTTTCGTTAATATTCCAATCAAGGCGGGCAAGGATCTTGCGATCGTCCTGACCGGATGATTCCGGCAACAGCCCGGGCTCATAGTCCCAGATGTTGCGCGAAATATCGAGGATGCGGTCCAATTGCGCTTGGCTGACGCCAGCGACGCCAATGGCGCCGGCTTCGGCCGGGCCGCGCGACAGCACTTCGGTGTCGTTGATCTCTTCATAGGCGGCGAAAAGGAACAGCCGGTCTTTCAGGATCGGGAAGGAGATCGTCGCGCCGTATCGGAAGTCGCTGAAATCGCCTTTGTCGAAAGACGACCCTTCGATCGACCCGCCATTCAAGGCGTCATTTGTGTAATCAAACCACGCCGAACCATGGATTTCATTCGACCCGGTCCGGGTAACCGCGTTGATGTTACAACCCGTAAATGAGCCATACTCGACATCAAACGGCGCCAATTCGACGGCCACCTGATCGATTGCATCGAACGGGAATGGCAACCGCTCTGTCGGATAGCCGTTTGCATTCAGGCCGAAATTGTCATTGAGCCGGATTCCATCGACCGTGAGGCTGTTGAAACGCGGGCTGGCCCCGGCGCATTGCAGGCCATTGCCGTTCGATTCTTCGATAAACAGACGCGGGTCGGCGCGAATGACGTCTTTGATATCGCGCGAAATATTCGGCGTTGACTGCAGATCGTCAAATCCAAACAAAGCAGACGGACCAACCGCGACCTCGGCAAGAGCCGACCGGGTCGCAACAACGACGATCTCATCGCCGCCCGCCACCGCAGCGCCCAGGCTGAAGTTCAAAACGGTTGTGTCGCTCAGAGAAAGGCGAACATCTTCAATAGCTTCGCCCTGAAAACCAGCACCTGTTGCGGTAATGCGGTAGTCGCCAGTAACGCTTAAATTCTGCGCGTTGAAACGGCCTCCGCCATCTGTGCTGACGGTTCGCGTAGCGCCGGTGCGCCGGTCAACAATTGTCACGGTGGCGCCGGCGACTGGCGCGCCGGACTGATCGGTAACAACACCGCGGATATCCGAGGTGGTCTGCTGCGCCAGAACAGGCGTCGACACTGTCGCGAAGGCGGTTGTCAAAGCAATCGCCGCCGCTCCAGCGGAGAGCGTTCTCATCAATGTCATCTGTAATCCCCAAGTTTAGGAGGTTGATGACGGCGCCCCGTTGCACCGCCATTGCGCGGTTCCTTTAGGCCTTCGGAATGACAAATGCATGACAAATTTTGACCCGTTTCTGCGAATAATTTTTGAATCTGCACACTGAGTACATGTTATAATATCAATTATTCAAATTTTTGCTGTGCAACGAACGGCTTAGCGCGAATGTCGCACTGTCGCAGAATTGCACCGTCACAAAAGTGAAATATTTCTCGCCGGGACGCCCCCCGCGCCGGAAACGCTCACATACGGGCTGGAGCGGAAATTCCGAGCAACGCCAGCGACAAATCCAATTGGCGCCCGACCGCTGTCACCAATGTCAACCGCGAGGCCCGCAAACCTGCATCGGCCTCATCGGCCACCCTGCAAGCGGCGTAAAACTTCGAAAAGGCCTGCGCCAGGCTAAAAGCGTGGTCGCAGATGATATGCGGCATGCGTTTTTGGTACGCGTCCTTGGTCGCAGCGTTAAACTCCAGAAGCGTGAGCGCCAGATCGCGCTCCTCTGGAGCCGCAATTCGGACAGGGCCAGGCTCGCCAGCGTTTTTCTCCATCGCCTTGCCGATCACCGAGCGAACCCGCACGCTTGCATACAATAGATAGGGGCCGGTTTTGCCTTCAAACGACATGAAGCGATCCAGATCGAAAACGTAGTCAGAGGTGCGCTGGTTTGACAGATCAGCGAATTTGAGCGCCGCAACGCCGACCTGACGGGCAATGGCGTCTTTTTCCTCGGCGGGATAACCGTCGCCGAGACCCGACGCCGTCAATCGCTCGGTCGCCGCTTCGAACGTTTGATCAAGCAAGTCACGCAATTTCAGGACGCCGCCCGCACGCGTTTTGAACGGCTTGCCGTCCTTCCCGTTCATTGTCCCGAACCACAAATGCTCCAATTTCGTTTCATCGAAATAGCCGGCGCGATCAACCGCGCGGAACACCTGTTCAAAATGCAATTGCTGGCGCCCATCGGTCACGTAGAGAATGCGGTCCGGGTCAAGGGTGCGTTTTCTGTCGACAATCGTCGCGATATCCGTGGCGTGGTAGCCCACGGCGCCCTCGGAATTCAGGAAAATGATCGGCGGAACAGTTTTCTTGTCGCTTTCGCGCGCCACGCGGATAATCTCTGCGCCGTCCGAGGGCTCTAATACGCCTTTCGCAGTTAGGTCCTCAACGAGTTCGGGAATAAGCGGGTTGGCGTCGGATTCGCCTTTCCATAATTCGAAACTCACATCGAGGCTGTGATATTCATTTTTCATCGCGTTGACAGACAGCGTAATGAAGTGCCGCCAAAGGGCGACATAGCCCGGCCGTCCATCCTGCAGCGCTTTTGTCGCTTTTTTGGCGAGATCATTGCGCGCAGGGTCGGCTTTGCAGGCGGCGGACGCCGCCGGGTATAAGTCTTCCAGATCGACCAGCGAAATCGGCGGCTCCTCCGGATACGGACCGCTGAAATTTTCATCAAAATAAGGCAATGACGGATCACGCAGCTCAATTTCGGAAATGAGTTGACCCATCTGCAAGCCCCAATCGCCCAAATGGACATCGCCAGTCACGTCGTCTCCCGCAGCGCGCAGAATTCTTTTGATGCTCTCCCCGATAATCGCCGCGCGTAAATGGCCCACATGGAGCGGCTTGGCGACATTCGGACCGCCAAAATCAACTACGATCGCCTCCGGCGTATCATGGCGCCACCCCCCGAGGGATTTGTCTTCAATCAGGCCATCGACCCGTTCGCCAAGCGCCGCATCGGTCAAGGTGAGATTGATGAAGCCGGGACCGGCGACCTGGACGTCAGCGAAAATCGGCCGGGTCGACAATCTGGCGCACAGCGCTTCACCGAGCGCGCGGGGGTTTTGTTTCCGCGCTTTCGCCGCCGCCAGGGCCCCGTTGCATTGATATTGCGCCAAGTCAGGGCGGTCCGCGCGCCGGACGACGCCGAGCGACGCATCAAGGCCCTCGTCGACGAAAGCGGCGCCGACGATGGCGGATAGCTCATCGAGAATGGCCATTTAAATATCAGGAAATTTGAGGCTCTTGCCGGATCGATTGTAGATCGCCTGCTGCGGGGTCAGCACAAATCCAACGACGATCTCAAAATTCAAACCGGATGTTTCTTCGCTCGCCCGGGGGATTTCGATCTTGTCGATATCCTCCTTGGTCACAACGACCCGCCGGGATTCAGAAAATTCAACCGGAACCAGAAATTCCCGCTTGGCGATCACTTCAAGATTGGTCCGCGTGACAGCCACGAAATACTTATAGATTTTTTCATCGGCGCCGCCCTTCGGCCCTTTGCCGAACGCCAATTCAAGCTCAATTTCAGCTTCGATCGGCTTGTCGCCAAAATATCGGCAGGCGCTTGAAATATTGACGATTTCGCCGGTGAAAGCGACGTCTTCAGCGGTTTGGCCGCCGTCAAATTCGACAAGGTTTGCGGCATCGGCAAGCACGATGGTATTCGGGCACGGTGCCGGATTGGCTTCCCGCGCCGCCTTGTCGACGCTGGAACACGCGGTGGTTGCAAGGCCTGCGGCGAATAGCGCAAACGCTAACCGTTTTTTCATTCAAATCGAACCTTATATTAGCGAGCGAAATCGCCTCATAGATGTCCAAGCGACGCCCCGTCGCCGCCCAGTTTTTGGGTTAAGGGGTTTGTCGTAGCGCGTCGCACTGGATGGCGCAACGGCCTGACTTGCGCGACGCATTGCGACCGGGGACCCGCATGAATGCACCAATGGAAATGAAAGCGCGTTTGACAATTCGCCTGGCCTCTCCGCGAGGGTTTTGCGCCGGCGTTGAGCGCGCGATTAAGACCGTGGAAAACGCGCTCGCCACACATGGTGCGCCGGTCTATGTCCGCCACGAGATTGTGCACAATAGACACGTGGTCGAACGTCTGGCGGCGATGGGCGCAATCTTCGTCGAAGAACTGAACGAGGCGCCAGATGACCGACCGGTGATCTTGTCCGCACATGGCGCGCCGCAAACTGTTCATGATGAAGCTGCGAGACGCGGCATGAATGCGATTGACGCAACATGCCCCCTTGTTCTCAAAGTCCATACGCAAACGCGGCGGCATGCAGCGACCGGTCGCCGGGTCATCCTCATTGGACATGAAGGCCATCCGGAAGTCGTTGGCACTATGGGCCAGGCGCCCGATGACGCCGTTTTATTGGTTCAATCGGTCGCCGACGTAGAAGAACTGCCGGAAATCGTCGGCCCCCTCGCCTATGTTACGCAAACAACATTGTCCGTTGAAGATACGGCTTCGATCATAGATGCATTGCGCCAGCGGTTTCCTGATATCGCCGCGCCTGGCCGCGAGGACATCTGTTATGCGACCTCCAATCGCCAGACCGCAGTTAAGGCGATCGCCCCGGGCGCCGATCTCGTCGTGATTATCGGCTCACAGACATCTTCAAACTCAAAACGCCTTGTTGAGACCGCACAGACAGCGGGCGCCGCGAATTCAATGCTCATTGAAGACGCCGGCGCATTTGACTGGTCGCTGATCGACAATGCGACGGTGCTGAGCTTATCGGCGGGCGCATCAGCGCCGGAAAGCCTTGTCGAAGCCTTTCTCACGGAGGCGGCGCAACGCCGGCAAATCATCATTGAAACCGTGGAGACCGCGCGCGAAGATGTAACATTCAAGCCGCCGCTATTGCTTGCGAGCTAGGCCGCATCTGGACATTTCAGCTAAGCTCTCTTATGAGTTTTGACGTCTTTTCATCTTTACACGGAAATTATAATGATTGACGTATATACAGACGGCGCCTGTTCAGGCAATCCGGGTCCCGGCGGCTGGGGCGTATTTTTCGAACGTAACTGCGAGACCGTAGAGCTGTTCGGCGGCGATTCCGAAACGACCAACAACCGTATGGAGATGCAGGCCGCAATAGAGGCTTTGCTCGCCATTCCGCCTGACGAAGACATTCGTCTTTATACAGATTCGCAATATGTAAAGAACGGCATCACCCAGTGGATCACTGGATGGAAACGAAACGGTTGGCGCACCTCGGCCAAAAAACCGGTGAAAAACCAGGATCTTTGGCAGGCGCTGGATGAACTCGTCGCCGGTCGCTCGGTCGAATGGCGCTGGGTAAAAGGCCATGCGGGCGATTTCGGCAACGAAAAAGCCGACGCCCTCGCCCGCAAAGGCGCCGCGGAGGCGATATAGAAAATCGTTGGGCGGCGCCAGACAATATCGTTACAGATTCGCCAGCATATGCTCCGCAGACGAAACATCAAACGCGCCAGGGTCTTCAACATAGAGCGCTGACACGGCGCCATTTTCGATAACCGCGGAAAATCGTTGGGCGCGCTCACCCATGCCAAACGCTTTGCCATCCATTGCCAGGCCCAGCGCTCTTGTGAAATCCCCGTTGCCGTCTGCAAGCATGGCGACCGCCTCGCCGGCATTCTGGCTCCGCCCCCACGCGTCCATGACGAAGGCGTCATTGACAGACATGCAAACGATTTTGTCGACGCCCCTGGCGCGCAGTTCACCCGCTTTTTCAACGAAACCCGGGAGGTGCTTGGCTGAACATGTGGGCGTGAACGCGCCCGGCACCGAGAAAAGCGCGACTTTGCCGGCGCCGAGAATTTCCGCTGCATCAGCTTCCTGGGGGCCGCTTTCTGTCGCCATCATTACTTTGACACTGGGAATTTTGTCGCCAACGGAAATTGTCATGCCTAACGCTCCTTGATTTGCGGGGATGTAAAGTCTCCTTGCCTATAGGCGCGTGAGAATGTGCAGATCAACAGGCTTGCCAGTAAAATCGCCGCCCCCTAACATTTGCGAATGTCTATCGAAAACGCGAGCGACAACACCCGGCCCTCAGGCCCACAGGATTTTCTCACCGGTCAGATTTTAATCGCCATGCCGAATATGGGCGATTCCCGGTTCGAGAAATCTGTCGTCTATATCTGCGCCCATGACGAGCAACATGCGATGGGGCTCGTGGTAAACAAACCGCTCGCCGAAATTGATATGATGAAATTGCTGCAACAGCTGGATATCGACCCGCTGACCGCGACATCCGAGGCGCCGGTATTTTTCGGCGGCCCTGTGCAAACAGAACGCGGGGCGGTGCTCCACACGCTCGATTACAGAATTGAAGCGACCCTGCCCCTCAATGATGAGATCGGGATCACAGCGTCCCGCGATGTTTTGATTGATATTGGCGGCAAGGAACCAAAGCGCGCGGCGCCGCGCCGCTATCTCTTGTTGATTGGTCACGCCGGATGGGGCGCCGGTCAGCTCGAACAGGAACTCGCGATGAACGCCTGGGCGCACTGCGAACCGGACGAGAGTATCATTTTTGATGGCGCCAAAAATCCGTCCTGGCAAAATGCGCTCGCCAAGCTCGGTGTCACCGAAGCGATGTTTTCGCCGGAATGGGCGGAAGGCCGGAATGCCGAAACGCCGCTGAATTAAACATGGACGCTTAACGCAAATCCCGGCGCCAATTTGGGCGTTTTTTATCTTTGACGATATTGGTCCGACGACCGGCTTTTTCATCCCCATCATCAAAACGCGCATTTTTGTTTGTAGGCGATGTAATTTTGTTAGTAGAGGCGGACTTGTCGAAAATAGGCGCCTCTTTGATTTCAGATTTTCCGGCGGGGCCGAAAGCGTAGCCTTGTGCAAAGTCGCAACCGAGCCGTTGAACCGCGCTCGCCAACCCTTGCGTCTCGACCCCCTCGGCGATCACCTTCATGCCAAGATCGCGTCCAAGGCCCGCAAGAGCAGAGACGATTTTTGATTTGTGTGTGTCTTTTTCCAAATCCACGACAAATGACTTGTCGATCTTGATGTAATCAAACTCGTATTTATGCAGGTTCGACAAGCAGGAAAACCCGGCGCCGAAATCGTCGAATGCGAGCGTAACGCCGGTTTTTTTCAAATCGCGAAAAACAGCGCTCGCTTCTTTTTCGTTGGTCAGCGCATCGCCTTCCGTCAGCTCAAGAACGAGCGCCCCTTTCGCCAGTTTGTGACGAGTATAAGCGCTGCGCACTGCGGCGCGAAAAGCGGGATCACGCATTTGCGTGTAGGAAACGTTCAGGGCGACAAAGAGTTCGCCGTCTGATTTATCAGCCTGCTGTTTCGTCAGAAACGCCACCGCTTCGGTCAACATAGCTTTGGCGAGTTTTGCCCCTTTGCCGACCGCATCTGCGGTGCGTACGAATGTTTCCGGCCCGGGCGCTTCGCCGTCCGGTTTGCCGCGCCATCGTGCAAGCGCCTCGTAACCGACAACCGATTTGTTTTTGATCGAGACGATGGGTTGAAACGCTGCGACAATATCCCCGTCTTCAAGCGCTTTGGAAAGCTTCGCGCCGTCTGCGACGAGATCGCGACTCACTTCACCGGACCGCAATTCGATCGGGGCCGGCGCAACGCCGGTGGTTCGCGACGGGCCGCTAGTTTGTTGAGGGGCTTTTTCTATGAAAGCGACAATCCGCTCAAGATCTTCAGAGTCCGGATAAACGGCCCGGGCGCCGCGCAGTCGCACATGTCCGCCGTCATGGATCTTCAATATGGTGTCAAAGGGGCCGTCCGTCGGATCTATGATCTGCTGTTCAAACTTTGCCAGGTCATCTTTGTGAATGAATTGTCGCAAGGCTTCCGGCGTAAACGCGCCGGCGGAATCGGCGCCCAGAATACTGTGAAGTGAAGCTGTCTGATCAGATGACGCCTCGCTCCAATCCCAAACAGCGACACCGGAATAATCCAGGACTTTCGCTAATTGGCTATCGAGGACAATTTCTTCGTTCTCGCGTTCGTTCCATTGCTGAAAACGCGATTGGGGCGCCGTGACGCGGGCGCTATTGTGGACAGGCGCATGGCCGACCGGGCCGGCAATCGCCGCACGTCGATCAACCAAAACGACAAGGCTCGCCGCAATCACGCCAAGCACGAATAAAGCGTTTGACTGTAACGGCGGTATAATCCCGGTGAGGGCCAAACCGGCTGTGACGAGAACGACCCCCGGCAAAACCATCTGCGCGCCCGGATCACCGCGCAATGCGTGCAGCACGGTCAAAATGACCGCAAACCCACCCGATGCGATCATGCTCCAACGCATGAGTTGGCCGATATCGACCACCGCCAGCAAATTGAGAACGCCCATACCGGCGACGCCAATGGCCGCCGCAAAGGTGATGGTGCGAAATAGCGCGCTTCGTTTGGGCGTAGTGAATGCAAACAAAAGGAACGACACGCCGGCTGCAGTGAAGAGCCCCTGCAGCAATACAACCGTTTCATTGGTTAGATCAGCGCCAAGGCCAATCGCCTGGAACTGAAGCGCGCACGCCGCAGTCACGAAGAATAGCGCGCTGATCGTTAACCAGCTGCGCCGCAAAAACCGCTGAGCAGACGGCGAATGCAACCGCGGCGATCATTGCGCCAACAAAAGCGCCCTGGGTCAAAGCCGAATCCCCGGCAAATTGAGACACGCTGGAAGCCAGAAAAGCGTTCGAACTGCTCATTTTTCAGACACACCGTTATTCTTCGTTGAGCGAGCTTGTTTAATCGGCGGCGAGATTGTCTCGCGAACAGGAGTCCGGTGCAAGTCTCAGTCCGAAGCGACGGCGATTTTTTCGTCGCTGACAACCGGGCCGTGTATTGAAATCATGTGTCTCGCTGCCCATCCGAATATTGACGGGCGGTGATCGCAAAAATTTCGTGATCAAGCCAGCGGCCATTAATGCGAAGGTAATCCCGCGCCAAGCCCTCGCGGGCGAAACCGCATCGTTCCAGGAGTTTTTTCGATGCAGCGTTTTCCGGCTGACAGGCCG
The DNA here is from genome assembly GCA_039186325.1 of Pseudomonadota bacterium. Lineage (GTDB taxonomy): Bacteria > Pseudomonadota > Alphaproteobacteria > Caulobacterales > Parvularculaceae > Hyphococcus. The sequence continues at coordinate 12,036 of JBCDAD010000046.1, forward strand.
CTTCGACACGGTTGAGATCGAGCGTGTGAAAACTGTGACGCAAAATCGCCTCGACAGCGGCGCGGCCATATCCCTTCTTCGTAAAAGGCGCGCCGATCCAATAGCCGAGCACCCCAGATCGCACCGCGCCAAACCGAATATTCGTTAGTGAGAGCCCGCCGACCATCGCTGTTTCATCGCTGCTAAAGATGGCGAGGGATAGCCCGGTCGACGCGCGGGCTTGGCGCTCATAAAAACGCAAGCGGCGGCGAAAGGCGCTGCGCGACAAATCATCTGCAGACCACTCCTGCTCCCAAGCCGTAAGATGGGTTCGACTATCGCCCCGCAACTGCGCCCATGCAGCATAGTCGCCGGGCGTCAACCGCCGTAGTGAAACCGGTTCATGGAGGAGAATTGGATCAAACGCCGGTCTGGAAATGGTGTTCGTCTGAAACATCGCACAGTATGTTGTTGTATCGACCTTATCCAACAAAGCGATCGGCGTTCCCGTCAAGTCGTCCAGCGGGAGCCTGTGCGCAAAAGCCGCTGAATAGAGACCCATGACCCATTCAACACACGCCTACCAGCCAGATCCGCGCAACGACGATATCCAAATCGACATCAATGGGACCTTGTATCCACGAACCGAAGCTAAAGTCTCGGTGTTCGATTCAGGTTTTGTCCTGGGCGACGGCGTCTGGGAGGGCTTGCGCGTTCATCCGGGTTCAGACGGGCGCGGGGTGGTGGCGTTCCTGGAAAGGCATCTACGCCGTCTATATGAAGGCGCGAAGACCCTCGATTTTGAGATGTCCCTGCCAAAGTCTGAACTGGCGGACCGGATTTATCGCTGCCTCGACGTGAACGACGCCCATGACGGGACGCATATTCGCCTGATGGTCAGCCGGGGCGTGAAAGCGACGCCCTATCAGGACCCGCGCGCAACGATTACCCCGCCGACAGTCGTCATTATTCCGGAATTCAAAACGCCGATGCCCGAGACAGCGCAAACCGGCGCGCGTCTCTTCACGGTGCATGTTCGGCGCGGCTATCCGGATGTACAGGACCAAAAACTGAACTCCCACTCCAAACTTAACTGCATCCTGGCTTGCATCCAGAGCGCAAAAGCCGGCGCCGACGAAGCGTTGATGCTTGACCCCCATGGCTTTGTCGCGACCTGCAACTCAACGCACTTCTTCATTGTTCGCGACGGCGCGCTTTGGACCTCAACCGGCGACTTTTGCCTTGGCGGCATCACCCGGCGCGTGATCATCGAACTGGCCCGGAAAAATGAGATCGACGTGTTTGAACGAAATTTCTCCTTACACGATGTATACAGCGCTGATGAGGCCTTCATTACCGGGACTTTTGCGGGCGTCTCGCCGGTCGCGTCTGTCGATAACCGTCAAATCTCAGCCGGGCGCGGGCCCATGGTGGAGCGCCTGCAAGGGCTTTATCGCGAATTGATCGCGCGGGAATGCGCCGCCGGGCGGGTGGTTACGTTTTAGAGACACGTCGGTCCAGAAACGGCGTTGATCAAAGATTCTAATTTCCGGCCTTCACCAACTTTGGCGAAACACTTCGTAATGAAGGCTTTCGACGGCATCGCGGTATGGACCGTCTTCGCTCCCGCAAAATTCTTTATTTTCGCAAGATAGCTACCGGAAACACTCCGCGGATGTTAACGTCTCCGCTCTCGCCATTGTGACGTATCTTTAACCTGGGCGCTAACTGAATGAAGACGTTTCTGATTGCTTTTGTAACTTCATACCTTTTTTCGCAATCGTGTTTGGGAGAAACGGAAGGCCGCCAGATTGACCCGCACGCATTGAATGAGTTGGAACTCTATTTCCCATATTCGCCAGAAAATGGAGTGAACTTCACATCGGGATTTGATGCGCTCAACGGTGACAGTGTATTTTCTGCAGGCGACTTTGACGCAGACGAAGATGGGCTCACGTTCTGGTTTATAAAACCAGGACATAGAAATGCGCTAAAAGTTAGCGTAAAGGAAAAGAAGCGCACCCCGCTTTTCGAAGCTGTGCACAAAGACTATCAAACGGGAAAAATCTCCCAGGCGTTGTTTGGCGCAAACTCGCAATATATTTTTTTCCGAAAAAATATTGAGGGCGTAAAGAGCGCTCGCGCCATCAATAACAGCGATGGAACTATCGTATTTGCATTTGAGTCCTTTGCCGGAGCGAAAAACAATATCGCATTCGACGAAAAATCGAAACGCGCTTTGTATTTTACGTCTCAGTTCCCAAACGCCCCTGTATATACATACCGGTTTAGAAAACTTAATGCATCAGAGAATACCGCTCTTTTGGCCATGTTGCACCATGACCAAGCCGAATATTATAAGGAATTGGAATCTCCGGAAAACGCGGAAAAACATCTGGGTGAGTCATGTGACCGAGGCCTCGAATTAGCCTGTACGGAACGTTCGGCAATGCTCAAAAAAAAGGAAAACGATGAGATCATCGCGAGGGTTTCGGACCCTGAGATAAACAGAGGAAAATGCGACACGAACGAGTCAGGCGATGGAGGCTCATGTTATATTGCCGCCTATCTCGGCGATTATGATCCTCCCGAGAAACTGAGGCTTTATGCGAAAGCCTGTCAGCGCGGAAATTTTCTAGGCTGCACAATTGTAGGAGAGATGTACCGCGATGGAGATGGCGTGCCTACGGATACATCCAAAGCTTTTACATACTACAAAGCGGCTTGTTCGGGCAATCAGCCCGTAGGGTGTCACAATTATGGGTTGTTTTTGGAAAGACGAAATACGCAAACAGATCTAATTCAGGCGCGCAATGCCTACGAAAAGATCTGTACCGAGAATATAACCAATGGCTGCGCTCGGCTAGCGCTAATGTATTCCGACGGGAGAGGCGGTGAAAAAAAACTGTCGCTCGTGCGATCGACGGCTCGAAAATCGTGTGAAGCCGACGATTTTGAAGGATGTACCGTGCTCGGCATTTTTTTAATGAGCGACTTATACGGACCGCCAAAAATTGATGAGGCGAAAACCTTCCTAAAAAAGGGATGCGACGGTGGAAACGATCATGGATGTGAGACGTTGGAAAAATTGCAAGGGATCGCTCCTTAACCAAAATATATTCAAATATTATCTACAGTCAGGATATGCGGCTTTTGTGGGTGGTATGAAAATATTTCCAAACTGACCGATCACCACATCTTATCAAATATCTAGAATTGAGTCGTTATTTTATCGTTGTAGGCGGAGGGAAAAAATCCCTGCTTCCAGTAACGCTTAGTTCTCCAGTATATGTACGATTGACAAATCCAAAAATGATCGAGCACTAAGCCCATGCCCCGTATCGCCATGATCTCCGGACCACGCAATATCTCCACGACGATGATGCGCAGTTTTGGCAGTCGGGGCGATACGCGCGTTGTTGATGAACCATTCTACGGTTGTTACCTGGCCGCGACCGGCGCGCCCCATCCGATGCGCGAGGAAATTCTTGCTGCGATGAAGACGGACTGGTCATCCATATGCGATGATCTCGCCGCCAAGGCTGAGAAGGCGACGACACAGATTCAGTTTGAAAAGCACATCGCTTTTCATTTCGTTGATAAGGCGCCGCTGAATTGGGTTGCAGATACGCGCGTCTTCCAATTGATCCGTGATCCCGCGGCCATGGTTGCGTCGTATAAAAACAAATATGATGATATCGAACCGATTGTTCACAGCCTGAACATTCAGCGCCGCATCTACGACGATTGTATCGCCGCCGGGCGCCCCTGCCCCATCCTCGACGCCAATGATGTGCTCGACGACCCGGAGGGGATGTTGCGCGCACTGTGTCAGGTTCTCGGTATTCCCTTCGATCTGGCCATGCTCGCGTGGGAGGCGGGAACGCGGCCAGAGGATGGCGTTTGGGGACCGCATTGGTATGACGCAGTGATCGCATCGACCGGTTTTCGGGCGGCCCGCTCCCGAACGGAACCGCTTCCACAAGATCTCGCCAAAGTGGCGGAACGTTGCCTGCCGGGTTACGAATTTTTTCACTCAAAGCGATTGCGTTCGCGCTGAGCAACCCAATTTTGCCAATGACATGCGTGATCCGCATTGGCCCGAAAGGGATGGTTTACCTCGGCTAACACTCTGTTGACGCCTCGATCGTCACCTCAAGCACGTGGAGAAACGCGCCGGCGCTCTATTTTGCCTGCGTGAATTAAGGGAACAGGAAGTATTAACCACCACAATCGGCGTTTGCGTTGGGCGCGCCGGTTGCGATGCTGTTTAGTTCTTACCTCTTTCTGCTTGGGTTCTTGCC
>JBCDAD010000047.1:0-15680 GCA_039186325.1 Pseudomonadota bacterium
CGGCGAGACAGAAGCCTGTATCCAAGTCGCCTCCCCCTTGTCTTCACGCCATCGGGGGTCATCAAGCGCGCCAAGTGCTTTTTCAACAACCGCATGATCAAGCGCATAGCCTTCATTGTAAAGGGCCATCAGCGAATAAATCCACGGGGGTTGAATACCGCCCCAGACGCCGTCGGCGTCTTGATGCTGAATAATCCATTCAAGGCCCCGTTTAACGGCGCCTTTGCGCATTGGCGCAATGCCCGCCGACTGCCCCCAATGCAGCACCCGATCAGTGGTGCGAAAAAAGCGATCCCAAAAGTCAGCGCCCGGCTTATCAGGCAGGCTGTAATCAAAGTTCTGGCGCCCCCCTGGAAACAACTCGTCGAGGCGTCGGTCCGCTGGCAATGCCCGGGACGGTCGCCGCGCAGAAAGAACGGCGATGGGCACAAGGGTCGCCCGCGCCCATTGCGCGAAATTGTAGATTGAGAAGGTGAACCAGTTCGGAAAGAATATGACTTCGGGCGGTAGGTTGGGCGTTCGCTCCCATGGCCATTCGCCAATCAAAGCGAGCCAATAGCGCGTGAAGACGCGTATGTTTTTTAGCCCGCCCTTCTCCTCAATCCATCGTCGCGCCCGCAGTAACGACGCGTCATCCGCCGATGCGCCCAAACACCGAAGCGCCGCATAGGCTTCGACGGTCGTGTTGATGTCGCCCGCAGGGGCGTCGTAATAAATCTCCCAGGAGCCATCGGGCCGTTGCGTCTCGCGCAGACTGGCCGCCAAGCGCGGTAACAGATGATGATCATCGAGACCCAGAAACCACAACGCCATGATCCATTGGGCTTCCATACAGGCGTTGGATTCCAATTGTCCGACCCAATAGCCTTCCGGTTTTTGACGCTTCGCAATCCACGCCCCGGCCGCATCAATCGCGTATGTCAGCTCGGTTTCAAAATTTGAGCGCCGCGCGCCGGAGGCGTCTAAAGTCGTTTCGTCAAACATATGGGTCGCCAATTCGTGAATGCGCGGTGCGCTTGGGTTTTTGCAGGTATAGAGTGGCCATCTGCGTCCGACCAGTGCGACGCAGCAACTACAAGGGCTTTGAGATGCCGACAAACGGAAATTTTTTCACAGATCTGGAAAGGAGATTGCGAGAACATGCCGACCGTCCATGTTTAAGGCCGCAGCGCGCCGATGTCTGGACATATGGGGCGATGGATATGGCTTCGGCTAAATATGCGGGCGCCTTGCGCGCTGCTGGCGCCGCTCCCGGGGACCGCATCGTTGCGCAGGTTCGTAAATCGCCTCAGGCGGTCGCCCTCTATCTCGCTTCCCTGCGCGCAGGTCTCATCTATGTCCCACTTAATACAGCCTATACACAGGACGAGCTCGCATATTTTCTGAATGACGCTGAACCGTCTGTATTTGTCGGCGATCCAGGCGTTCAAACAGACCTTAAATCTGTTGCGCAGCTTACCCTTGACGCCGACGGACACGGCACGTTGGCCGAAGCCGCGGCGGCTGCCACGCCATTTGGGGCTATTGAACAGCGGGACGGAAATGACATCGCCTCAATCCTCTACACGTCAGGAACAACGGGCCGCTCCAAGGGCGCAATGCTCTCACACGACAACTTGTCGTCAAACGCCCATGCGCTCCACGGGTTGTGGGGCTTTCAGAGGGGAGATGTTCTGCTCCACGCGCTTCCGATTTTTCACATTCACGGATTGTTCGTCGCCCTGCATACGGCGCTGTTGAACGGCTCTGAGGTTTTGTTCCATGAGCAATTTGACGTGACCGAGATATGCGCCGCACTACCGGATGCAACCATTTTAATGGGTGTACCGACTTTCTATACACGCCTTTTGGATCATGCGGCGTTTCGAAAAGACCGTTGCGCGAATATTCGACTGTTTATCTCTGGGTCAGCACCGCTTTCCACAGAAACTTTTGCGGCGTTCGAAGCCCGCACCGGTCATAAGATTCTTGAGCGTTATGGTATGTCGGAAGCCGGCATGATCGCTTCAAATCCTTTGAAGGGGGAAAGACTGGCCGGAACGGTTGGTCATGCTCTGCCCGGCGTTGATGTGCGGGTCACGATCGATGGCGACAGCGCGGCCTGCGATGAGACTGGCGGTGTCGAGGTGCGAGGCCCAAACGTCTTTCAGGGATATTGGCGGATGCCTGAAAAAACCGATGCGGAATTCACCGAAGATGGATGGTTTCGAACCGGCGATGTGGGCTCATTAGGCAAAGACGGCCGCTTGACCCTGAGCGGACGAACGAAAGATCTGATCATCGTGGGAGGATACAATGTTTATCCGAAGGAAATAGAAATTCTCCTGGACAGCATCGACGGCGTATTGGAGTCGGCAGTGATTGGCGCGCCCCATCCGGACATGGGTGAAGGTGTTGTCGCCGTTTTGACCCCGGAAAACGAAGCGCTGGATGACGCTTTATTGGTGGACGCGATGAACGGACTGGCCAAGTTCAAGCGGCCCAGGCGATTTTTTTGGGTCGACGCGCTTCCCCGCAATGCGATGGGAAAAGTGCAAAAACAGCTTCTGCGAGAAGAATTCGCCTCGACATTCTCTGAAGACAGGGAAAAATAGCCGCTCGCAACTCGCCATTCGATTTGATAATGATGCGCTGTCCAATTTTGGGGGCTTGCTGGCAATTTGCTAGAATGGGGATCAACAAAAGTGAATAGATTTTACTCTGTAAAAAGAACAATAAAGCTGGGGATTGGCGTATTCTTGAGCGCATTTATAGCGTCGCCTGCAGCCGCGGGTATATTGTCACTGCAAAATATCCTGTCGCCAGGCGAGTTATCTAAACCAATCTACGCTGTATCGCCGCCTGGCGACAGTGAGCGTCTGTTCATTGTTGAACAGGATACCGGCGCCATCAAAATTTATGATCGCTCATCTGGAAATGTGCTGGCTGACCCGTTTCTGACGGTAGATGATTTACGCTTTAATCATCCCGAGGAAGGCGCCCAATCGATCGCTTTTGCGCCCGACTACGCAACCTCCGGTTTGTTTTATGTGAGCGTCGTCAACGCCGCCGGCGATCATGAAGTGATCGAATATTCTGTTAGCGCCGGCGATCCCAATATCGCAGACGCCGCAAGCGCGCGATCAATCATTACTATTGATCACCCCGATAATGGCGGCAATGGCCACTTCGGCGGGTGGGTTGATTTTGGTCCCGATAATTATCTCTACATCTCGACCGGCGATAGCAATGATGATCCGATAAATGCTGTATCGCAGGATCGAAATAATCTCCTCGGATCAATTCTGCGAATCGATCCGCGCGCCGACGACTTCGCAAGTGACCACACAAAAAATTATGGGGTTCCGTCGGACAATCCTTTTGTCGGCGCAGATGGAGACCCGGCGATCTGGGCCTACGGCGCACGCAACCCGTTTCGACCCAGTTTCGATAAAGAGACAGGCGTTCTCTACATCGCAGATGTCGGTGAGGATCGAATAGAGGAAATCAACATCGGCGCGCCCGGCGCCAACTATGGCTGGCCGGGTTATGAGGGTTCAGCCGAGTTCGACATCACCATGCTGGCCGATCCTGCCGGCGATTTGAGATTTCCGATTTATGAATATCTGCATGGAGACGGCCCCTTTGAAGGGTTTTCCATCACCGGCGGCGGCGTTTATCGCGGCGTGATCGAGGAACTGCACGGGCTTTATTTCTTCGGCGATTTTGTAGCGAATACGATCTGGTCATTCCGATATAACCCGATGACAGAGACAATTTCCGAGCTGACGTCATGGGCGATAGCGGCTGAGGGCGGCGTGCTGTCGTCCGTTTCGTCTTTCGCCTTCGACGCCGATGGAAACATGTATGTGCTGGATATTTTGACCGGCAATATGTTTCTGGTCACCAGCGCGATCAGCGATGTGCCGTTGCCCGCCGCGCTGTGGCTATTCGCCGCTGGATCTGCCGGAATGGTCCGGATGCGCGCAAAGCGTAAATAAATTGGCGTTGCGCATTTGCGCGCCTATATCCCTTATCCAGGCTGGCGCGCATGGCCGATCTGATGCGCGTGAGGAATGGGATTGCGCCGATCAATGGGAACAACACAAACAGCTGACGCGGATCGCGGATCGACATTCGCCGCCGAACTGGAACGCGATCGTCAACATCGGGAAAAGGCGCGCAGCATCAAACCGCTTCGACGGCTGATTCCTTTTATTCTGAGGTACCCCGGTCTCCTTGCGGCGTTCGGACTTTTTCTGATTCTCGCTTCAGCCCTGACCCTGGCGCTGCCGGCGGCATTTCGTTTGGTCGTCGATTGTGGATTCGCCGGCGCGGCGACCGAAGGAGCATGCACGCGATTCGCAATGGGCGATGACCTTAGCGGGTATTTCCTGGGCGGCATGATCGTCGCCGGCCTTTTAGGGCTGGCCAGCGCATTGCGATTTTATTTTATCAGCCGCCTCGGGGAACGCGTCGTCGCTGACCTTCGTCGCGCCGTATATGATCATCTGCTGACGCTCAGTCCCGGATTCTATGCAGATGTGCGAACCGGTGAAGTGTTGTCGCGCCTCACCACCGATACGACACTTATCCAGACCGTCGTCGGAACATCCGTATCTGTCGCGCTGCGGACCATCGCAACAACCATCGGCGCACTCATTTTGATGGTCGTCGTCAGCTGGAAATTGGCTTTGATGGTCTTGTGTGTTGGCCCATTGATATTGGCGCCGGCATTGTTCTTTGGACGGCGGGTTCAACGTTTGTCGCGGACAACCCAGGACAATCTCGCTTCGGCGTCGGCGCGCGCAGGCGAATCCCTTGGCGCTATCGAAACAGTTCAAGCGTTCACACGCGAGCCTGATGAGCGCGCCCGTTTTGGCGAAGCGGTAGAAGTTACATTTGACGCCGCGCTTCGCCGAATCCGCGTGCGGGCGGTCATGACCGCAATTTTGTTTTCGTTCGCATTGTCAGGGCTCATCGCCGTATTGTGGTTTGGCGCCGCACAGGTCCAGGCCGGCGCCATCACGCCCGGCGCCATGACCCAATTCGTCATGTACGCATTTGTCGCCGTCAGCGGCGTCGGCATGCTGACAGAGACTTACGCCGAAATCATGCGGGCCGCCGGCGCCATGGAACGGTTGATGGAGCTGCTCGCGTCTTCCTCACCTATCGCAACGCCCGCTCTCCCCAAAATTCTCTCGCAGCCAATCCGCGGCCATATCGAATTTGACGGCTTGGATTTTTCTTATGCCGGCAGGGAGAAAGATCCCGCTCTAACAAATTTCAATCTGACTGCATCTCCCGGACAAACAGTAGCGTTGGTCGGTCCTTCCGGCGCTGGAAAAAGCACCGTCTTTCAGTTGCTGATGCGATTTTACGATCCGGACGCCGGAACTATTCGATTGGACGGCCTCGATATCCGCGCACTGGATCCAATCGCATTGCGCCAGACGCTTTCCGTGGTTCAACAATCGGCGCCCTTATTTTCCGGAACGGTGATTGAAAACATTCGGTTTGGCCGCCCTGATGCGAGCGATGGTGATATTGTGGCCGCTGCAAAAGACGCCAACGCCCATGAGTTCATTAACGCGTTGCCGAATGGATATGAGACGCGATTAGGTGAAGGCGCCTCCGGCCTCTCAGGCGGGCAACGCCAACGCCTGGCTATCGCAAGAGCCATTCTGAAAGACGCCCCGATACTCCTGTTGGATGAAGCCACAAGCGCTCTGGACTCCGAGAGTGAGAAAGCAATCCAGGACGCTTTTGCGCGAATCTCGACGGACCGAACAACGATCGTCATCGCACACCGACTATCGACCGTTCTGCAAGCGGATCATATTGTTGTTATGGACAGCGGGCGAATCGTTGACGAAGGCGACCATAATTCTCTCGTTTCGCGCGGCGGGCTCTATGCGCGCCTGTCCGAATTACAATTCGGTCGTCCGGCGAACGCGGCGGAATAGCTACACCGGGCGGTGATACACTATTAGTTCATCGCCATTATACGCTCCGCGCGAGGTCTCCCGGAAACCAAACCGTTCCGCCAAACGAATTGACGCGGTGTTTTCCGGTTCAATGATACAAGACATGCGGGTTCCATCGAAATACGCGTCGCCCCACGCCAGCATGGCCCCAACAGCTTCGGCGGCATAACCCTTTCCATGGAAAGCTGGTAAAAACACCCAGCCGGCTTCCGGTTCGCCGCGAATAAGCGGTTTCATCTCACGCTTGAATTCTCCAAACCCGGCCTCGCCCATGAGGGCGCCGGACGATTTGTGCTCAATGGCCCAGTAACCAAAACCAAGCGCCAACCAGTGGCCCATCGCACGTAAAAACTTCGCCCAGGTTTGTTCCTCCGTAAGCGGCTGGTCGCCAATATACCGCGTGACGACCGGGTCCGCCCAAAGCGCGCGAAAAAAGGGAAAATCCTCCAACGAACGTCCACGCAGCCGCAACCGTTCTGTTTCGAGAACCGGGGTAACCTCACCCACGTTTTTCAGCTTCAATGAATTGATCAATGCGCTCGCGGAGCATCTCCAGCGGCAAACCGCCCTCAACAAGGACAGCGTCATGAAACCGGCGAATATCGAATTTGTCGCCAAGCTCTTCTTCGGCTTTCGCACGCAGCTCCCAAATGGTGAGTTCGCCCATTTTGTAGGCAAGCGCCTGACCTGGCCAAGCAATATAGCGATCGATTTCCGTACGCACATTATGAAGCGACAGGGCTGTGTTCGAAGCCAAATAATCCAGCGCTTCCTGACGGGTCCAGCCTTTTGCATGAATGCCGGTATCGATCACCAGTCTGCAAGCGCGCCACATTTCGTAAGACAGCCGTCCAAAATGATCATAAGGGTTTTCATAAACGCCCATTTCAACGCCCAGCTTTTCTGTATAGAGCGCCCACCCCTCACCGAACGCATGCGGATAATACTGCTTGCGAAACGCCGGCACATTCTCAATTTCCTTGGCCAGAGCGATCTGAAAATGATGTCCCGGGACTGCTTCGTGCAAAGATAAAGAAGGCAATGCGTAAAGCGGCCGTTTGTCGAGGGCGTAAGTATTGACCCAATACTGTCCGCCGCGATCGCCGCCCAATGGCGCGGAGACATATCGACCCGTTGTGTAATTTGGCGCAATCTCCGCCGGCACCGGCTCCACCGAATACGGTTGACGCGGCATTTTGTTGAAGAACGCCGGCAGCCGCCCATCAATATCCTTGGATATCCAGGCTGCGCGCTCCAAAAGCGCACGCTCTGTTTTTGCGTAAAATTGCTCATCGGTCCTTAGAAACTCGATGAATGCGGCGAAGTCTCCTTCAAATCCGACCTCGTCAATAATTTCATCCATCTCGGCGCGAATTCGGGCGACTTCTTTCAGTCCCAATTCGTGGATATCATCGGCCGTGGCGTTATCGAGCGTTGTAAAGAACTTAACGCGCGAATCATAAAACGCTTCGCCATCTGGCATATCACTGGCGCCGAGCGTTGTCCGGGCGCCTGGTAAATACTCATCCCGCATAAAATCCAATGCCCGCTGATAAGCGGGAATAACCTCGTTCGCCAGAACCGCTTGCGCTTTGCGTTGAAAAGACCGCTGTTCGCGCGCAGAAAACGATTCAGGGATCGCGGTAAAAGGTTTGTATAGGGCGTGTTCTGTCGGATCATCTTTGATCTGACCTTCAAATGACGGTAGAATATTATCGAGTATTTCTCTCGGCTGCGTAAACCCATCGGCAATCCCCTGGCGCATATTGGCGATGTTCTGGTCGATGAACCCCGGCAGTGCGCCAAGCCGACTTAGATAATCCTCATAGTCTTTCTTCGTGCGGAATGGCGTGGAGTTGACGACATAATTGAAATTCGTATGAAACCCGGTATCGGCGAGGATCGGCGTCCGCCAGCTTTGAAACGGCGCAAGCGCAATTTTGTCTTCCAAAATCTTCTTTAGCAATTGCGCGTTAGTCCGGTCGGCCGCCGGCAAGGCGTCAAAATCGATTTCGTTCAGATCATTTAGAAACTGGATGGCTTTTTCCGCGCGCCGCGCATGATCCTCCGGCGCTACAGAGGGCGCCCTGTCATTGTAATCATGTACGCCGGAACTCGTCGCGGAGAACGGATTCTCCTTTTGCTCGTCCGCCCAAACAGCATCGATGACTGCATCTAAATCATCGGCGGGCGCGGCGATCGCCTGACTGGCCAGCAGCGCCATCGCCGGAATGAGAGTTCGGATCATGATCGCCTCCGCGAGACTGTTCTAGGACGGATTGGCTCTTACCATGCGGGACCCTGATAGGCGAATTTGGATTTCGGATGGCCGCATCGCGCAAAGGTGATTCCCGTTTTTCCGCATTTTATGCAACGAGCAACAAATTATAGGCTGGAGGGATACATGAGACGTTTTTCGGCAATTCGGGTTTTTGTGGCGGCGTTCGCAGTGCTTGCCGCAGGTTTCACAACAGCATCTGCAGCGAAACCGGAAATCTACACAAAGCGGCTCTCAGACCTCGCTGTCGATGGATATGATGTCGTCGCCTATTTTAATGAGGGCGAGCCAGTCAAAGGGAATGCGGCGTTCGAACGAGAACACAAAGGCGCAATCTGGCGTTTCTCCTCTCAGGCTAATCTCGATGCTTTTTCATCGAACCCGGCGGCCTATGCGCCTCAATATGGCGGGTATTGCGCGTGGGCGGCCGCGCAAGGGTACACGGCCCGCGGCAATCCAAAGAACTGGACGGTTCATGAAGGCAAGCTTTATCTCAACTATAGCACCGGCGTTCAGAGAAAATGGGAAAAAGACATCCCCGGCTTTATCGCCAAAGCCGACGTCAACTGGCCCGGAATTCTGAATTAGTCAGCTTTTGGGCGCAGTTGACTGCTGCATTTCGCGCTATGCAGAACCGTCTGGTCGGCTAGACTGCGGCTATGTTTGCAAAGTTTTTTCATGAACTGAAATCGGCCGGCGTGCCGGTTTCATTGCGCGAATATCTGACGCTCATGGAAGCGATGGAGAACGACCTCGCCGACCGCAAGGTTGAGAATTTCTACTATCTGTCCCGGTCAACGCTGGTGAAAGATGAGCGCAATCTCGACAAGTTCGATCGCATTTTTGGACATGTCTTTAAAGGGATTGAAAGTCTGGCCGATGCTGTAACCGCTGAAATTCCGGAAGACTGGCTGAAGCTCCTGACGGAACGCTATTTTTCCGAAGAGGACAAAAAACAGATCGAGGCGCTGGGCGGCTGGGACAAGCTGATGGAAACGCTCAAAGAGCGGCTCGATGAGCAGAAAAAACGCCATCAGGGCGGCAACAAATGGATCGGAACCGGCGGCACATCGCCCTTTGGTTCCGGCGGTTACAACCCTGAAGGCGTGCGCATCGGCAATGAAGGCAAGCGCCAGGGGCGCGCCGTCAAGGTTTGGGAAAAACGGGAATACAAGAATCTTGACGATGATGTAGAACTTGGGACACGGAACATCAAAGTCGCATTGCGAAAGCTGCGACGGTTCGCCCGAAAAGGCGCGCCGGATGAATTCGATCTGGACGGTACGATCGATGCGACCGCACGCTCTGGATATCTGGATATTCAGATGCGCCCCGAACGGCGCAATATGATTAAGGTGCTCTTATTTTTTGATGTAGGCGGATCGATGGATCCATTCGTACGTGTTTGCGAAGAGCTTTTTTCAGCGGCGCGCAGCGAATTCAAACATATGGAATATTTCTACTTCCACAATTGTCTTTACGACTATGTCTGGAAGGATAATCGCCGGCGTTGGACGGAAAAAATGCCCACCTGGGATGTTTTGCACACTTACCCGCATGACTACAAAGTGATTTTTGTCGGCGACGCGTCAATGTCGCCCTATGAGATCACTGTGCCGGGCGGATCAGTAGAGTATTTTAACGAAGAGGCGGGCGCCACCTGGCTGCAGCGTTTGAACAACATCTATGAAAGCGTCGTCTGGCTAAACCCGGTTCGCGAAGATAGTTGGGATTACACACCGTCGACCCAGCTCATTCGCGAGTTGATCAGTGACCGCATGTTTCCGATGAGCTTGAATGGTATCGATCAGGCGATGGCTGAACTCCGACGTTAATCCGTTCGGTGTTCTACTTAGCGCAGCGATTTTACCGACTCTAAAACATCTGCCAGCGCGCTCAGGATTTCCTGAAATGCTTGTCCACGTTTGTGTAGATTTCCATTCGCGTCGGCGGCGAGATTTTCCGCGTTTTCGCACAGATCGCCCAGCGCCCAGGCCCCGAGACCGCGCGCAGAACCTTTCAATTTGTGCACCGTGTCCCGCCATTCCTCGTCAGGCAGAGAAGGATCAAGTTTCTCGACAAGTTCCGCAGCCTGGTCTTCGAAAATGGAGAGAATCTCATCCAGAAGCGCCTTGTCGCCTGCGACATACAGGTCGAGATGATCAAGGTCTATCGACAATGGCGGCGGCATCAATCAGCGGCGTCTTGGTTTCCGGGAATGTAAAAAACTTCAATGCCTTTAGCGCGACAACCTTCCTAAAATTTTAATGGCGTAGGTTACCAAAAAAGAAACGCCGCCGGCTTTTGTAGCCGGCGGCGCCATTTTGAACCAGTGCGTAATCCCGCGTTGGGAATTACTGATCGGTAGCTTCTTCCGCAGCCGCTTCGGCGGCCTCGTCTGCCGTTTCTATCGCGTTATCTACAGCATCGGCAGCGCTATCGACCGTTTCTGCGGCCGCATCGCCTACAGCTGATGCCGCGTCGCCAACGGCGTCAACAGCGTCGCCTGCGGCGTCCATCGTGGCGTCCGCCGCATCGCCAGCCATTTCTCCGGCCGCATTGGCGGCGTCGCCTGCCGCATCAACCGTTGCGGCGGCTGCATCACCGGCCGTGTCCATCGCATCGCCAGCCATGTCGCCAGCCGCCGACGCAGCGTCGCCTGCTGCATCCATCGTTGCATCAGCAGCGTCGCCGATCGCATCGCCAGTCGCCTCAAGCGCGTCGCCTGTTGCATCAACTGCGTCTCCAGCAAGTTCGCCAGTTGCGTCAGCAACATCGCCCGCTGCGTCGCCAGCCGCTTGTGCTGCGTCGCCGACAGCGTCAGCAGTTGCATCGGCCGCATTGCTGACATCGTCAGCGACATTGCGACCTGTAAGTTTCATTAATCCGATGATAAGCGCCAACGCGACTGCGATGACGAGTAGGATCCTAAGCATGACGATCCATCCTTTTTTCTAATTCGCCCGGTAAAGCCCGTCTTCGACGTCGCCCGCATCGCCCCTCGCAATGCCGAAACTCCAACGCCGAGTCGCCGGTCTATAACCGTTTTGCTGCATCGCGTAAACGCCGCTTAACTGTATTTTTGCTCATCTTAATCGGGCCTTTAACCGGATGCAGCAGCAACTGGCTTGTGGCGTTAAGCAACGCCGCCTAAACCATGATTCACAAAAGCATTAGTGGAAAGTCGCGCAATGTCAGCAGAAACGGCCAAAATGGGAATTTTTCTTGGCAAGGGGGATGCGCCGCAATTCCTCAATCTAAAGTTGGCCAATCGCCATGGCCTGATCGCTGGCGCAACCGGGACAGGAAAAACAGTATCCCTGCAAGTGTTGGCGGAGGGCTTTTCTGCGGCCGGTGTGCCGGTTTTTGTAGCGGACGTGAAAGGCGATCTCGCCGGCTTGTCCAAACCGATCATCATCAAGGATTTTCTGACCGAGCGGGCGGAGACAATCGGTTTCGACGAATACCAACCCGCGAAATTTCCCGTCCGCTTGTGGGACTTATTCGGCAAAAAAGGACACCCGATCCGAGCCACCATATCGGAAATGGGCCCGCTCCTTCTTTCGCGCCTGCTTGATCTTAACGACACCCAGGAAGGCGTATTGACGCTGGCTTTTCGATTGGCCGATGACGAAGGACTGTTGCTCCTTGATCTGAAAGATTTGCGCGCGCTGCTCGTGGAAGTCGCTGAGCGGTCAAAAGAACTTTCCGCTGAATATGGCCATGTTTCAAAAGCGAGCGTCGGCGCGATCCAAAGACGCTTGCTCACGCTGGAAGACCAGGGAGGCGCCAACTTCTTTGGCGAACCTGCGCTGGACCTTCAGGATTTTCTGCAAACAGACGATTCCGGTGGAGGGATCATCAATATCCTCGCCGCCGACAAATTGATGCAGTCTCCGAAACTCTATGGCGTTTTCCTTCTATGGTTGCTCTCGGAACTCTTTGAAGAGTTGCCGGAACTCGGCGACCCGGACAAACCTGTGCTTGTGTTCTTTTTTGATGAGGCCCACCTGCTGTTTGATGATGCGCCCGATGCGTTGCTGGACAAAATCGAAACAGTCGTAAGGCTGATCCGGTCCAAAGGCGTCGGCGTTTATTTTTGTTCACAGAATCCGCTGGATGTCCCGGACTCCGTGTCCAGCCAGTTGGGCAATCGCGTTCAGCATGCGTTGCGCGCATTCACCCCCCGCGAACAACGGGTCGTGAAAGCCGCAGCGGAAACCTTTCGGCCCAATCCAAAATTTAAGACTGCTGATGTCATAAAGGAACTCGGCATCGGCGAAGCGCTTGTCTCCACCCTGGTCAAAAAAGGCGCACCGGGAATCGTGGAGCGAACGCTTATCCGTCCACCCTCGTCTCGTATGGGACCAATCACCAAAGCTGAGAGAAATGCGATACTCGCGGCGTCTCCTATGGCGGATAAATACACCGAGACGATAGATCGGGAATCCGCTTACGAACTCCTTAAAGAGCGCGCCGACGTTCGCGCCGCGAAATTGGAAAAAACGGCAAAAAAGAAAAAGACCGACGGCGGATCGAAACGCAGCACAGGCGCCCGGAAAACAAGATCGCGACGATCAAACAGACAGTCAATCGGCGAAGCGGCGTTTAAATCCGCGGCACGGACTTTTGCGCGGGAATTGGTGCGCGGTTTGATGGGCGGCCTAAAACGCCGTTAATATCGTGCCGCCAAATTCTGATCATCCCGACGCCGATACCGACCCGTTTCCAGTGCTCCTCGCCGGAACGATTTTCCTTGGCGTCCTGGCTGCGGGCATTGCAGCGCTGTTTGATATCCCGCTTCAGGAAGGAATTCGAATTGATTTGAACGATATTTGTATCGGCGTGATTGCAACGGCCCCGCTGGGGCTCGCATTGTACTGGCTTGAACGCACCAATATCCCCTATTTCGCCCTTTTTCGCGAAAAACAACTGAATTTCTTCTCGGAGTTGGGTGTTGCGTTTACGCCCGCCCGAATTGTCATCCTTTCTGTTGGCGCAGGCGTCTGTGAAGAACTGTTATTTCGCGGGGTGGTTCAGGGCGGCCTGACGAGCGTCGCAACACTTCCGCTCGCCATTATTCTTGCAAGCCTGCTATTTGGATTGTTGCATTTCAGCTCACTGCTCTTCGCAGTAATCGCAACGGCGATTGGTATTTATCTCGGCGTTCTTTACGCAATTACCGATAACCTGATAACGCCGATGATCACGCATGGGCTCTACGACGCACTCGCCTTTTGCTATATCGCCCGAGCATTAGCGCGAAAAACCAAACGTTAGAGCGCCGAGCAAAAAGTGTGCAACGGTTGATGGTTCCCATCCATCAACTTGCGTCAAGCGGCGCGACCAGGAAAGACTTTAGCGAAATGCAGGCATGCAGACATTTTGCATTTCGCTACAGGGTTGCGACGGACTTACCACAGCCGGTCACTGGTGTTTTTCGGTGGATCACCTGGAATCTGAACGCCGACAACCACTGCCCGGATTATGCCAAATAAGCACGCCGCTATGAGCGGAACGCAGTCTCCAGCAATTCCTCCGTCACCGGATATCCGAGATCAGACGGGATACAGATTATATGCTTGCCGTCACGCTCAATGACCCAAGGCTCCACTTTTTCGATCTTTCGCTCAGCCGCAAGACTAAAAACATCCGACGCACTATGACTGCGGTTCAGGAGTTCGAGGTTTCGAACCGTTGGAAAGATCATTTTGCATTCGCCCGCCGCAAACGATTTCAAGACGGCGTCTGGCGTGGTCCAGGTGCTGGCGGTCGCTTCGTTTCCGTCTTCCACTGCGATTTGCCCGGATGGCGCTTTCGCCGCAAAAAACCATGTATCGTAGCGACGGTGCTGCGCAGCTTTCGGCGGCGCCCAGCGGGCATAAAGATGTAGCGCTTCTATCGCTAATATCAGCTTGTTGTCGCGCACCAACTCAAAAAAACGGGCGGCGTCCTGTTCAACAATTCCACGTTCATGGTTGAATTTTGCAGCGCCATCCCCGCTCAGCATGGAGCCGTCGTCTGACCTGGCGAACAAAATACCAGTTTCTTCATACGCTTCGCGGATGGCGGCGATCCGCGGAACAATCTGGTTTGCATCTACGATTTTGACACCAGCGCAGTGATCGCGCCATCGCGGATCGCTATCAGCAGAATCGATCCGACCGCCGGGAAACACCATTGCGCCGCCCGCAAACTTTATATTCGCATGCCGCTCAATCATCAAAACTTCGAACGCCGGCTCATCACGCAGCAATAAAATCGTTGCAGCCGGAATAGCGTCATCAATCATTGAATAAATCGCTTGGTTTCGATTTTTGTATTGGAGCGCTCTCGGCCCGAAGCACCTTCAACACCAGCAATGTGGTTCCAAAAATTGCTCCAAAAGATAAAGGCCAGGCCCACCATGAGAACGCCGCACCGGAAAGACCCAACACCGCCGATAGCGCGACAGTTGCGGCGCCGAGCCAGCCTAGCGGGGCCCACCGCTCGCCAATCAGCAGCGCTGATGCGCTCGCCGCTACGGCCCCGACTGTCCAGCTTGCGACCAGTAATAACTGAAGGCCGGCGCCCAATGTTGAATTGTTCGGCGAACCGCCATCCGACATCACCGCAAGACCGGCGCCTTCTATAAATCGGGAAACGGTTAAACCGATTAGCGTTGCTGCAACGATGGCGAGGAGAGATCGGATCATGGCGTCACAAGAAAAACGCCGGCCCGCAAGACACGGACCGGCGCAATTGGTTTATGGCTTTAATGTCATTAAGCCGCAGACTTATATAATGCGTCGCCGGTTTTCGCGATATCGCGGAACTTTGCCGGCGGATGGAACCGTTCGCCGTACCGTTGCGCAAGACTGTCCGCCTTGGAGACAAAATTATCGACACCGATCGTATCGATGTGGCTCATGGGACCACCGGTATATGGCGGGAATCCCCAACCAAAGATGGCACCCAGATCAGCCGATTGCGGATCAAAGACAACATCATCAGCATAACAATGAGCGGCTGGAATGAGCTGAGCATAGAGCAACCGCTCCATGACGTCTTCCTGGGTGGGTTGTTCGTCAGCCAACGGGAAATGATCGGACAAGCCTGGCCAGAGATATTTCTTCCCGCCCTCCGGATATTCGTAGAAGCCGCCGCCGGACTTGCGACCGAGACGACCAAGTCCCTCGACCATTTTTTCAAGCAGGTCTTCAACGCCAGTTGGTTTGTAATCGTCGCCGAGTTCCTTCTTTGTCGACTGCACCAGCATCCAGCCTAATGAAAGCGATGTTTCATCGGTCAGGGCAAGCGGTCCGACCGGCAAGCCAAGCTTCGCCGCTGCATTTTCGATCAAAGCCGGGTTCACGCCTTCTTTCACCAGCAGCATGGCTTCATTGAGATAAGGCGGCACCACCCGATTGGTGTAAAAGCCGCGCACGTCTTTAACG
>JBCDAD010000048.1:0-15600 GCA_039186325.1 Pseudomonadota bacterium
AAATCAGCCTTCTATGCGGCGGACAGCATCGCCGGTATTTTCTGCGCGGTTGACCTCACCATTCACGCGCCGCGTGTTGAAGTCACGAACAAAGCCAATCGGTCGTTCCGCGTGTTGCACGAAGTCGGGCACGCCTGACGTCGTTAAAAACGGGCAGAAATTAACTCAGCCGCCTGGCGGCCATGCGCTGACGGCCTGAGATATCCCGACCCGCAAACGCGGCTCGACCGCCGATACGGGCGGCTTCATCGCCGTAAATGGCGATTCGATATTCTGTCCTTTACGGCTTCAGTGCGCGCAAAAGCGGACGGCATGGTCGGTTAGCTTGTCCGCGCGCTTTGGGCGTCGAAAGCGACATTTCCCGCCTAGTTCCGAACAACATAAGACATAGCGGCTGGACCCGGCCTTGGGTCGCCCGTATTCAAACAAGTCACCGAAAAAACTGATCGGGATCAATATGAGCTGGTTGGGCTATCTATTTATTTTAGTCGGCGCCGTGTTTGCCGTATTGGCGGGTTGGCACGCGATGGATCGTCGAGCGGATCAAAAGGCCTGGAATCAGCTCATCGAGACGGCAATGCGCGAACATCGATTTTACGACCCAGCTATGGTTGCGACCCTTCCAGAGCCGGCTCGCCGCTACTTTGCCTATACAATTCAGCCAGGTACTCCGCTTCACACTGTGGTTGAGGTCGATATGAGCGGCAAGATTGGCCTCGGCTCAAAGGATGCGCCCAACTATAAGCCCATGCAGGCCGTACAAATTCTCGCACCGCCACACGGTCTCGTCTGGAAGCTGGATGCCGGAATGATCAGCGGGTCGGACGGAGCAACGCCGGACGGCTCGTGGACGCGCTTTTGGCTGTTCGGTCTCATTCCCGTTGTGCGCGCAAGCGGCAAAGACCATCAGCGTTCGGCACTCGGACGTGTTGTCGCCGAAGCCGCTTTTTGGGCGCCGGCAAGTTTGCTGCCGAGTGGCTCTGTACGCTGGCAGGCTATTGACCAAAATGCGGCGCGGGCCATCGTTCTGAATGCCGAGTTCGAGCAAGCGGTCGATATCTTAGTGGATGAAGCCGGCGCACCAACACGTGTCGTCATTCAGCGATGGAGCAATGCGAATCCGGACAAGCGGTTTCGCGAGCAACCGTTCGGCGGCGAGCTATCGCAATTCGAGAATTTTTCCGGATACCGATTGCCAACCCGTGTCGAGGGCGGCAACCACATTGGCACAGCGGAATACTTCCCCTTCTTCAAGGCTGATGTAAATGCCATTAGATTTCCAGCGAACCATTGGTCATGAACTTTCTTGGACCGGGCGCAACTGTGCAAATCAAGTAGAATGACAAAGTGAAGGGCTATGCGTCTTAAAGGCTAACGACGGCTTTGAGGATTTTTCAAAGATCTGTGTTTTCCGTTAGAAGCGATGTTCGTCAATCGTATCTGAAACCGGCGTTTCTGCAGTCGCGGTTATCTCACTTGCGCGAAGTTCTGGAAAAAAACGCAGAGAGATACCTCATATCTTCGATGGCGTAGTTTAACATATCGAGCGCATCTGATTTCCTCACGCCGATCCGACGAGCCAAATAAGTATTGCCGCGAACGCCTTAGATCTACGGGACCTGTTCGTTCCCTTGCCGATTGCCCACTGCGCCAGGGCGCCAATCTCCAAATTCAGGCCAACCTGCAACCGGTGCGTCACGGGTGACGTGTCGATCAAGCCTCATCCGAACAGCCGGCGCTCGGGATTTTGGCCCATTCAAAAAAAACGGACCCGCAGCCAGTTGACCGCGGGTCCTAAAACGATGCGGTTCTGATCAACGACTAGTCATCGTCGTCATCATCATCGTCGTCGTCATCATCGTCATCATCGTCATCATCATCGTCATCATCGTCATCATCAGGCTGATGGGGCAATTCATAGAACAACGCCTGACTCTTCAACCCGCTTATTGGCGGTTGCAGGAAATTCGCTTCACGAACGATTGCGGTGTTTTCACCCATAAAAAAGACCGTGTCGCCAAACCCGCGGGATCGTCCGACGGCAGGTGTTTGCGAAGTCAGCGTCGTCTCGAGGGTCCAGCCGGCTGGTCCGTCTTTATAGACAAGCACGTCAGCTCCATCGGCGAACGGGGGTTGGCCATTTGCGACGGGGGCGGAGATCATGAACCGGTCGCCGGACGCATTCACCGCGATTGTATTTCGCGACGAAAATATGTTCCCGCCGAGAAAGGTGAAGGGCGAAGCGCCGTCGATGGTTGTCTCCAGCGCGAGCGGCGCGGCGCCGGACACGGCGCGGAACACGCTGATTTTACCGGCGAAGGGCCCGGCTGCGCCGCTAACGCAAGGATCCGCGACCACAACGGTTCCGCCATTTGCGTCAAAACCAGCGGATCCAAAATAGGTTGTGCTGCTGGCAGGACAATTGTCCACGTTGATGACTTCGCCGAAGACGATCTGATTGGGCGCAGGGAAAAATCTTCCAGACGCGCCCTCGGATCGATAGACCGCCACATAGCCTTGCCGATCCGTATCCGTCCCCGCGACCCCGCCGGACAGCAGGAACTTGTCGTTCAGAAAAACCAGATCATCGCCGAAGGTCTGATTGTCGTCTGGCAGCGGCTGGTTGATCGTTTGAACATAACGCCAGCTTCCATTTTTCAATCGATAGGTGTGCATGACCCCGTCGCTGTCCCCGGTGGGGAAGGATTCACCGACGACCGCGACTTTCCCGTCGTCGCGCAGCGCTATGCTAGAGGCTTGCGTGCGCGCGCCGAACCCCGCCAAATGCCGACGGCGAAGGCGCAACCAGCGTTTGGCGAAACGTCCAAACGCCGCTGATCAGCCGATAGACATGGACTTGACCGGCGAAACTGAAATCATTGCCGCTCGGATCCGTTTGGCCTGAAAAGTCGCGATCGTCCGCGGCCGCGATAAATAGCCATTTCTTCGCCGCATCGACGCCGGCGCCAAATCGATCGCCGGTTGGCGAAGAGCCGGGCATTGAGAGTTTCTGCTTAAGAACGAGCTTGCCGTTATTGCGACGCTTGTAGACATACACAGCGCCGTCCTGCAAATCGGCCCCATCGCGAGCGGAGGTTTCGCGGGGCGCGCCGACAAACACCCAGTTTTTCCAGCTGTCGACGCTCGCGGCGAACGCATCGCCGGACCCATTTTGTGTGCCATCGGGATCGTCGCCGGTAAGACTGCCATTGGGACTGAGCGGCGTTTGCGCGTTGGCTTTCGTAAAACCGCCGAGAGATGCGCAAAGGAATACCCACAAGTGAAATGGCGGCAATTTTTATAAAAGCGGGTGGGCTGGTCATGGCTGGTCTCCTTTTTTTCCGATGCGGCCAGCCTGCGACGGTCAGGTTCCGACGTCCTGATGTTCAGGCGAGATTTTCCTGATGAAAAAAGAGAAAAAATGCGATGACGTTGAAAATTGGGGTTTTTTTGCGATAATTATGGAGCCCTGATATTCGAAGGCGACCCGAGGTTTTTAGAGGCTCGAGTGAGTTTGGTCGGGGCGCCGAAGGAATGAATGCGACAGGAAGCGGCGATCAAAACAATGGCCGCTATTTCGGGTTTGGCGATCTCAGGGCTGATCCTATGCGATGCGTCATCAGTTCCGGCGACGCGCAAGCGCGCCTGGAACCGAAGGTCACGGACCTTCTCGTCAACTCCCGGACGCGCCACGCGCCAGACGAAGGGCAAACGCGCGACGCCCCGATTGACGCAGTTTGGCGTATTGAACATGGCCGGGGATGAGAGTCTGATCCGGGCGGTCCCGATTCCTCGAAAAACCTTCCGGATGCGCCAATCGGAGGGGATCCGGTTCGTATGGTCAGGTGAAATGTTGAACTGGCATGCAGCGAGGGCGCACCGCAGGGCGAAACATCGACGCCGCGCCCCCGCGGGTCTGTCCGCTAACCTGTCCGCCTGTTAGACCTCGGCGGACGCAATCGACCGACGCTTATTTTGTCGTTGGGACTATGCGCAGATGCGCGCCCCTAATCCTCGTCGTACTTCGTTTCTGTGCGCAATGAGGATTTTGCGTTCTCGATGATTTTCCGCAGTTCAATGGGATTATCAAGATCGGGCAGGGTGATGACGCCGACGCCGGTGCCCCGCAGGGTTAACTGGCCAAAGCCTAAGATCCGTCCCCAGATCGATTGGTTGAGAACGATCTCCTCAATCTTGTTGAGGCTGACTTCCTGCGTGCTGCGAGAGATCAGCCCGGTTTTGTAAACGAACCGGAATGTCGTCACGACGATTTCCGTCGTCATCAGATGAATAAGGTGATTGATCAGGATGATTGTGCCCGCTGCGGCGCCGATGCCTGCGGACCACCAGCCGACCTGGAGGTCTTCAAACGGCACGGCCGCAGCGAATTGAATAAAAAAGAACATCGCAAGCGCGCCGGCCCCGATGGCGAACCACATGACGGGGAAGAAACTGTAGGTCCAGTTAAAATTGGCCCGGTGAACAACCTCTTCACCGCTCGCCAGCGTTTTTTCGACATAACCGGACATTGTGCCCATCCCCGCGCGACTGATTGCAAACCCACCCTATAAGGCGTCCCGGCATAGGTGGGAATAACCGGGCGCGTTGAAAAGGCGTAAATTGCAGGATATGACCGCCCGCTGTTCCCCCAATGCAACGGCGATATTCAATACGGAGCGCGCGATTTCCATGTCGAAATACCAATATATTTATTTCATGTCCGGCCTGACGAAAGCCTTCTCGGGCGGCAAAAAGATATTGGAAGACATACACTTACAGTTTTATCCCGACGCCAAGATCGGGGTTGTGGGGGTCAATGGCGCGGGGAAATCGACGCTTTTAAAGATTATGGCGGGGATCGATCAGGACTTTTCGGGCGAGGCCTATGCGGCCGATGGCGCCAAAGTCGGTTTTTTGCCCCAGGAGCCCGAACTCAATCCCGAAAAGACCGTTTTTGAAAACGTCATGGAAGGCGTCGGCGAGGTGAAAGAAAAGATCGACGCGTTTAATCAGGTCTCCGCGGAGCTCGGTGAGAACTACACCGATGAACTGATGGAAAAGATGTCCGCGCTTCAGGAAGAGATTGATGCGATGGATGGCTGGGATATCGATTCCAAAATCGAAATGGCCATGGAGGCCTTGCGCTGTCCCCCCGGCGACTGGGCCGTGGACAAGTTATCGGGCGGCGAAAAACGCCGGGTCGCGCTTGCGCGGTTGCTTCTGTCGAAACCGGACCTTCTCCTGCTGGATGAACCGACCAACCACCTGGATGCAGAATCCGTCGCCTGGCTGGAGCATCACTTGCGGGAGTTTCCGGGCGCGGTCGTGCTGGTGACCCACGATCGGTATTTCCTCGACAACGTCACGGGGTGGATTCTTGAGCTCGATCGCGCCAAGGGCATTCCCTTTGAAGGGAATTATTCCGCCTGGCTCGACGCGAAACAAAAACGCCTCGAACAGGAAGCGCGCGAGGAAGGCAATCGCCAAAAATCTCTCGGCCGCGAGGTCGACTGGATTCGCTCCAGCCCCAAAGCGCGGCAAGCAAAGTCCAAAGCGCGGATCAACGCTTATGAAGACCTCCTCGCCAAAGCTGGAAAGGAGGAGATCAACACCGCGCAAATTCAGATCCCGCCGGGCCCGCGCCTTGGCGGCGTCGTCATTGAGGCGGACGGCCTCAAAAAAGCCTTTGACGATAAACTTCTCTATGAAGACCTATCCTTCAAATTGCCGCCGGGCGGCATTGTCGGCGTCATCGGGCCAAATGGCGCCGGTAAGACAACGCTCTTCCGTATGCTGACAGGGCAGGAGCAGCCGGACGAAGGAGCGCTGCGCATCGGCGATACGGTCAAGATGGGCTATATCGATCAGACCCGGGAGGATCTCGACGCGAACAAAAATGTCTGGGAGGAAATTTCCGGCGGCCTCGACGTCATCCAACTGGGCAAACGGGAAATCCCGTCCCGGGCCTATGTCAGTTGGTTTAACTTCAAAGGCGGAGACCAGCAAAAGAAAGTCGGCAACCTTTCCGGCGGGGAGCGCAATCGGGTGCAGCTCGCCAAGATGCTGACGGAAGGCGCCAATCTGCTCCTGCTCGACGAGCCGACTAATGATCTGGACGTCGACACCTTGCGCGAACTGGAAAGCGCCCTGGAAGATTTCGCCGGCTGCGCGGTGATCATCTCCCACGATCGATGGTTTCTCGACCGGATCGCGACACACATTCTGGCGTTTGAAGGCGACAGCCATGTGGAATGGTTCGAGGGTAATTTCGAAGATTATATGGAAGACAAAAAACGCCGCCTCGGACCGGACGCGGATGTCCCCAAGCGCATTAAATACAAGCCGTTGACGCGGTAGGCCTTTAGTTAGGCACTGGCCGATTATAATACGTGTACGAAAAAAAAGATATTTCTGTTGGATTTGTGAATACATAAGAACTTTCAATCTAGTTCAATTTATCTCCGTAGCGATATGTATCCATAAAAAAAATCTTTCACATGAATGGAGAGGTTTTTTGAATTTACATTACCGGGCGTCTCGAACTCTGGATATTTTTTGCCAAAATTTCTGAATACGATATCGTGTACAATCGAGAGTAACGCTTGTTTTTCATCGAAATTAAAACTTGATCGCTCAATCAGCCGCTTCGCGCGGCGTGCGGCGGGGAGCAATTTTTTTAGACGTGTTAGTTCTTCCCAGTATGATAGATTGGTTATTAAACAGAATATTGTTGGGGCTTCTAATTCGCTTGAGGCGTGCTCTCTGGTCCTAATTTTTTCCCTTAGCAATATACCAAACTCGCCAAACTCGCGACAGGATATCAGACCCCGATTGTTGCTTAGCTGTTTCCAAGCTAGCAAACAAACATCAACGGCTTGCGCTGACAATGAGCTATTTTCTTTCTGCATACTGCGCGTCGACTGCCTGAGATTATGATTAACTGGTTGAGTCAGCCGATCAAGTTCGTTTAGTCTCCGGAGTTTCGTCAATTTTTCGAAGCATAGTATCTGAATTTTGATTTTGCGCCTCTCTGACTATAAGCAAGCATGTGCAACCCGGGAGAGCTCAGATGATCAGTCATATAAGAAATGCATCGATCGCCGCGGGATTGTCGTTGGCTGGCGCGATGACGACGGCGCAGGCTGAACCGCTTATCCGCGACGCCGCGTTGTTTGAAAGTTTTCCAATCGAAGGGGTTAGCCTGTCGACGCTGCCCGAAGACGCCTTTAACGAGCTGATCGCGAATGGATATGGCGCGGGAAATGTCGAAACTTATGAACAATGGGGCGAGGGGTCGCTCAATCTCGTCCGCGGCGCCTACGGATCGCCGGACGGGTATTCCTCGGTGACGATCGGCCGGGCCGATGGCCGTCTGGCGTTTATCACGCAATCCCTGAACAAGGCCGGGATCGATGCGTCGGCGGAAATCGACGCGGCGCAGACCCATTTTGGCGTTGACCCGGACGCGCCGGATTGCCGGATGAACGCCGCTGGGACGAGCGGCGCCTGCGAATTGCGGGACGCGGAGGCGCCGGACGCGGTGACAATGAAATTCACCATGACTGCGATGGCGACCATGATCCTGCGGTCGATCTCCCGGCCCAAGGATTTGGCGAAAACCTTGGAATAGCGCTTGATTAGAGTATCCATCCATTGGCGCGGTAATAAACCTCAATAAATTCAATGTGTTATTGGTTATGAGCGTAACGCATGCGCAAAAGACGCAGCGCCGTCGTCATCTTGCCAAAAATTTGTATGATTTCGAGACAGAACCAGTCCATATGTGGTAACAATGGTTAACGGTGTATTCGCGAGAGGGGTAGACATGCGCGTTTCTTCAAAACTCAAAATCGCTACGGTTTTGCTGGCGGGGGCCAGCGCAATGGCGGCGTCGCCGGCGATGGCCGGGCGTTGCGGCAGCTGGGTTACCGTCACAACGCAGAGCTCGCTGGCGCAGGTGGCGCGCCAGTGCAATGTCGATCTCGACGAGCTTTATGACGCAAACACCTCGGTGAACCCGCGCGCTTTGCGCGAAGGTCAGCGCCTGGCGATCCCGGACGAGCTTGAGCCGGGTGTTGAGTATGCCGATGGCGGGGTCATTACCGGTGGCGGTGGAAACAGTGATTCTAACACGTCCGATTATGTGCCGATGCCGATCACGGACGATTACGGTCTGATCGATGATGCGGACGCCAGCCCTTACCGGCGCAGCGCGGAGATTATCCGCCATCGGATCAGAATGCGCGACGCTCAACAAGCCCAGCGCAGCAACGACATTATCTACCGTGATCGCACCGACGTTGCGCCGCGATCTTATGGATCAGGAAATGTCGCCCCGGCGCCCAGCATTCAGGATCGCGCCCGGGAGCAGGATTACCTGCGCGGTCTCAATCGGGGATTGCGCCAGGATGATGCGGTGCGCCATGTGGAATGGCGCCTCGATGAGTCGGCCAATAGCGGCCAGACGCAAGTCTGGGTGCGCGATCAGCAATATGTGGCGCCGCATTTCGATTCCGAACGCATGAGCTATCAGGAGAAATCGCGCCTGCGTCTTGCGGCGGCGAATAACTATATGGTGCGGACAAATCCGAATTATGTGAATGCGCCGACAACGACACTGGTCGACTGTCCTGTAGTGCGGGACGCAAACGGCCGGAAACTGCATCACGTCAATCGCGTAATCGAGGAAAATGGGCGCACCTATATCGAAGTGTCCACGGGCCGAAATGGGGCGACTGAATGCACCGTGCACGACGCTTCTGCGACCACTCTCGGCTCATCCGGTTATATGCACGGCGAACCCGGCGTGCCCCTCGCCAAGTTCACCAATAATTCAGTGACTACCGTCGGGCGCTCGTCTTATGCGACCAGCGTGTCTGCCGGTCAGCAGCGAGACCTCCTGGCGAACGCATCGCATTTTTCCCTCCAGGGCGATGTGGTGGGCGTTGAAAATGGCTGCCTCATCATGCGCACCGCCAATAATGATCTATGGCGTCTCGCCGCCGCGCCGCCATCGGGCGAGTTGCTCGGCAAGACGGTGACCGTCTGGGGCGCATCCGCCGCGCCGGGCACCTGTTCGGGCCAGGCGATGATCGTCAACCATGCGGTATACGCCGAGCCCGTCTTCAGCCGCTGATCTGGCGAGGCCATTAGAATTCAGTATTGCGCCGGTCGCTGAACATAGCGGCCGGCGTGTTTGTTTGTTTTGGGGAAGGGTAAAACATGAGGAGAAGAGGCGTTTTACGTCGCGGACTGACATTCGGCGCATTGGCGATGGTGTTTAATGGCGCTCGGCAAAACGCTCGAGCGTCTGATTTATGTGCGGGTCGTCGGTTTGAATATTACCGGCGCGCCGACGGCCGCTGGGATTGGCGCCTGATCGGCGCGAACGGCTTCGATATTATCGCCACAAGCGGCAATCAGGGATATGAAAACCTTGATGCTTGCCTCGCCGGTATTAAAAGTGTTCAGGCGGCGGGCGCCGCTGCGATTGTGCAATAAGACATTTGCGAATGATAACGGGCCAACGCATAACGTCAGACGGACAGCGGCGCCAATCTTCGAGGTAAAATGCGATCGTCAGAATGGACAGACAGGATCCCGCCGGTTCGGTTGGCCGGAATCTGTTATCTAATCATTATAGCCGGGGGCCTTTTTTCGGAAATTGTCGTCCGTGGACAGCTTATCGTGGCGGGGGACGCAGCGGCGACTGCGGCGAATATAATGGAGCGGGAAAGCCTTTACCGCGCGGGTATTGGCGCTTCGATTGTGTTTCTCGCCTGTAATATCCCGGTGATATGGGTGTTTTACCGCGTGTTTCGCGTGTTTGACGAACCGATTGCGAAGCTCCTTCTACTGACATTCATAACCGCCATTATCGTCGAGGTGGCGAACTTGCGCAGCTTCCTTGAGCCGCTGAGTTACTTGATCAATGCGGAAGCCCTTGTCGGATTGACGGAGGCGCAGCGGGCGGCGCTGACCTATAGCGCCTTCCAGAAATTCAATACTGGTTTTGCTCTCAGTCTCGCCTTCTTCGGAGCTTACTGCCTGATCCTCGCATCATTAATCCTGAGGTCAGGGATGTTGCCGCGAATAATCGGCGCTGCATTGGTGCTGGCTGGAATTGGCTATATCGCGAACACATTCACCATCCTCGCCGCGCCGCAATTCAGGGGGGATTTCGGCGTGTTCTTCCTTCTACCGGCCCTCATCGCTGAAACGTCGCTTGCAGTCTGGCTCACGGTCTTCGGTATCAATCGAACGCGATGGATTGAGGCGGCGACACCTTAAGAGAAACGCGATATTAGCGAGGTTTCTTTTGTCGACAAATTTCTCTGCGCCGAGCCGAGCGCAGCCAACCGCTTACATCACCTAGGGCAGTGTGTTTTTAAGACGGCTTGTGGCGACACATAGACTTCAGGCCTCGCGAATCTTCAACTATGTTTTTTGACGAATTGGGACGTCAATGACAGGGACTAAAATGCTGCTCCGTCGGGTTACTCAACACATCACCGCGCAAAACTGGTTCGCTGTCGGATTGGATTTCATGATTGTGGTAGCTGGCGTGTTGCTCGCGTTGCAAGTCTCGAATTGGAGCGAGGCGCGGTCCAACAAAAAAGGCGCCATGAACACACTAGTCCGATTGAAAAATGAAGTGTCGTTTAACATCATCAATTTAGACGACAGGATCGCGTCGATTGAGACGTCTCGCGCTGAGCGCGATCGTGCGATGCTTGCGCTCGCTCTGTGTGACGACTCACCGGAGGCGATAAGCGCCGTTACCAAGACCATCAACGAGATGAGCGGGGACATCTTGCCGTCATTTGTTGATAACTCGTTGCGCGAACTTGCCAGAAACGATCAGTATCTTGAATTGTTAACGGACGCGTTCCGCGCGGAACTGAACATATATGACGCCCAACTGGCTGATGAGCGGTCGCAACTTGAGATAAACTTCCAGCTCATGTGGGATGATCATGTTCTTCGAAACCCTTCCGTCTATGTTGTGATACCGGAAGGCGACATGACGCGCGGCTCGGTCGCCTTGCATCGTCCGATGGCGGAACTCTGCAATGACCCGGTTTTTAGCCGTCAGCTCATAATGACGGAGGGTTGGCACCAGGCTGCCACGTCTCGAATGGCGCGGTTCAAAGAGCAGAGCCAGGCGTTTCTACTGGATATCGATGCTGAATTTGAACGACTGAATTGATCTTGCCGGCCTGCGCGGAATGTCTGACCTCTAGCAACACGCTTCCGGCGCTGCAGCGCCGGCGTCTTCTGCGTTGAATGGCGAGACCGTTCCGCAGCCGGGGAAGATGCCGAAATGGGTTTCGCCGTCGCCGAAATAGTCGAAATAGGGTGAAAAGCGCGAATCCTTCAGCATGCGGTATGTATTGCCGCAGACAGGGAACATCCGGCCGCGTTCCATATGATGATGCCCGTCCAGAACAAACGCGTTCTCGCTTTGGGCGAGGCCGCCCCGATAGCGGACGGCCTGTCCATAATCCTCGCAGGCCGGCTCCAGCCCGTCGATTTTGAACAATCGATAGGTCGCTGAATGAAAGACCGCCGGTTTGAGGCGCGCGCGTAAATCGTCATTGCGGATATCAAGGCGGCGACTGGTCATTAGTCGCGGATCGGCGAATCCCGCCGCCTTCGCCTCATTCAGAAAATCATTCCAGTAAAGCGCGCCGCCGAGGCATTCGCCTTGAGCGACCGGATCATGGCGCAAGGCGTCCGGGAGGCGCCGATCGGCATAGACATCGGAGAAAAAGAACTCGCCGCCGGGTTTCAGGAGTTTATGCGCTGCGCGGAAGACGGCGCCTTTATCCTCCACCAGATTAATCACGCAGTTTGAAACGATGATGTCGAATTGCGCTTCCCCAAGACCGAGGTCATCGAGACGTTCAATGTCGCCGTCGACAAATCGCACAACGTCAAAGCCGAACTTTTCCGCATGCCAATCTTGATGTCGGCGCGCGACGGCCAGCTGTTCCTCTGTCATGTCAACGCCGACAACGGCGCCGTTCGGACCGACAAGCTGCGCCAGCGCATAAACATCCTGTCCAGCGCCGCAGCCGAGATCGAGAACGGCGCAGCCCTCAAGGCCCAGAGGCGCGATCAGGCCGCAGCCATAATATCGGCTTGCAACCTCATCATGGATGTTTGCAAGGATCGGCTTCAGATAGGCGGGCATGTCGTCAAAAGTGCAGCAGGCGTCTGTCTGGAGGTCGCCTGAGCTTTGCAACACCTCGCCATAATATTTTTTTACATTGTCTTGAATGTTCACAGCCCAACCCTCTGATTTTTGTCGCTATCCTATTCCGAAATTCACAGCCCGCCGCAAGCCGCGCAGGGCTTGTCTGGCGGAATTGTGAAGGGTCGAAAATTCGCCCATTGCCGGCCAAATCGCTGCTGCAATTACGCGCCATGTCGTCTAGCATCGAAAATCCATGGGAGAGGAGCGCCGGCGCGAAGCTATGCGTATAGGCAATTTTGAGACGGGCGTGCGCGCGCGCATCAAGACACGGCTGGACGCGGCTGCGGCCGATTATATGCGCGATGGCGTTCTTACCCAGATCGATTTTTCTCAGCCCGCTGGAGAGGCTGCGCTGACCGGTCCCGACAGCGTTTCCTGGCGCATTTTCAAAAATCCGGTGTCGCTCTTTATCGGCGGCGTAACCGCGGTTTTGCTGGAATTCGCCGAGCCGAGGGTCCGCAGCGGCGTCTGGGACCATTCGGTCTTCAAGACCGAACCGGTCAAACGCTTAAAGCGCACGGGCCTCGCCGCCATGGTGACGGTCTATGGCGCCCAAAGCGTGGCCGAACGCATGATCGCCGGCGTGCGCCGCATGCATGACCGGGTGGCGGGGGTGACGCCGGACGGAACGCCCTATGCGGCCAATGACGAAGAATTGTTGAACTGGGTCCAGGCGACAGCGAGTTTTGGTTTTCTGGAAGCCTACAACGCATATGTTTCGCCACTAACGACCGAGGAGAAAGATCAGTTCTACAGGGATGCGACCCGCAGCGCAGCGCTTTATGGCGCCGAGGGCGCGCCGGTCAGTGACGCTGCGCGTCACGAATTTTTCGATCAGATGACGCCCAAACTGGAGCCATCCGATATCGTTTTTGAATTCATTCAGATTATGCGCGCGGCGCCTGCGCTCCCGCAACCGGCCCAGATCGGTCAGCGCGTCCTCATTCGCGGGGCTGTCGATCTCCTGCCTTCGGAGATTCGTGAAACGCTGGGATTGGGCCCCCGTTTTGGGCTGCGGCCTTTCGAGGGGACGCTGCTTCGCCGAATGGGCGCCCGGGCCGACCGCATTCCGCTGCCGTCAAGCCCGCCGGGGCAGGCGTGTTTGCGGCTGGGCCTGCCGGCGGATTACCTGTACAAAAGACGAATGCAATAACAGGCGGCGGGCGAAAGCGGGAACGACATGAACAAGCGAGCTTATCTGCAGCGCCTGCGCGGCGATATGGAGCGCTGGGTCACGGCCGGCTGGATCGATGCATCGCTGGGCGATAAAATGGTCGCGGACGCTGGCGCTCAGTCTTTCCGCGAGGAGGGGTCAAGCCCGATCCTGCCGGGGCTTGCCGGATTAATCATCATCTTCGGTCTACTGACGGTCATCGCCGCCAATTGGGCGGAGCTGTCCGGGGTTATCCGGCTTGGTCTTTTGTTTGGTTTGTTGGCGCTTTCTTTGTTTGGCGCTGGCGAGACCCGCGCTCGGGGCCTAGGCGTCGCTTCTAATTTGCTGAGCATTTTTGCCGCGGCGTTCGCCGGCGGGGGCTTGGTGGTGATTGGTCAGCTTTATCACACCGGGTCAACGACGTCTGAGTTTTTATCCGTATGGACCTTAATGGCGACGGGCGTTGCGCTCGCGTTGCGCTCGCCTTTGACCATGGCGGGCGCTCTGGCGCTTGGCATTCTCTGGACGGTTTTCCATTTCGACAATAATCCGTTCAATAACGCCGCCTTACTTGACGGCCCCCTCTGGCTGATCCCGGTTTGGGCGCTCGCTCTCTTCCGGGCGTATGGCGACCGCAGTCTTGGGTTGGTTCATTTGACGATCATCAGCGTAATCATCTGGATCATGCCGACGCTGGTCGATCTGGTCGACGCCGCCGGCGGCCGGGCGCCGGCGCTGTTGAGAATGGCCCTGGTCTGGGGCGTGATCGCGGGGCTTGCCGAGGCGACCGCGCGCGCGACTGGATTATGGGCGAGCCGCACAACGGCGGGATGGACGACCTGGGTCGCCGGGGCGTTTTTGGCGATGGCGGCCGCTGCGGAGCGAATTGATCCGACCATCTTCGGGGGCATTGGCCTCGCCGTGATCGCGCTGGCGATTTTTTCGGCGCTGACTGCTTATGGCGCAGCGCCGGGTCGGCGCTGGCTGCGGGGCGCCGGCGTCGCCGGCTTCATCGCGGTCTCCCTGATCTTTTTCTCAATGAGCGGCAATCTCCTTGTCGCCGGCGTCACCATGATTGTCTTCGGCGCGGCGTTGATCGCGCTTCTTCTGGTGACCAATAAGCGCTTGCAGCGGGCGCAACAGGAGGCGCGGGCATGAACGGCGATCTTGGCCGATACCGCCTGCGCGCACTCGTCAGCTTTATTGTCATTGCGGGTTTTCTTGCCGTAGCGCTGTTCAACAGCGAGCGCATCCGGTCGCAGGGCGAAGAAATTACGGTCCGGACCCGTCCGATTGACCCTCGCGATATATTCTTCGGGCATTACGCAACACTCGACTACGAAATAGAGCGGATCGCTGATGCAAAAGATAAGGCGGACGAAGGTCTTCTTGCTGCGGCTGAGCAAAAACGCGCAGAGGACGCCTGGGGGATTGATAACGGTCCTGCTTATTTGATTTTGGAGAAAGGTCCGGTTTTCCATGATGTGTCGCGGGTGACATTAAGTCTCGACGACGCCCGCCAGTCTGGCGCCCCATTTTTGAAAGCCTCGTGGACCATCATGGCTGTTCGCGATTGTCCGGGTGCTGAGCGTCGAAGGGATGTCTGCGGCTACAAAATTTCGATACAGACAGAATTACCTTCGCGCTACTATGCGGATCAGGAAACAGCCCTAGCCCTTGAGGACAGGCAACGCGATCGTCAGCGTTTGGAGGCGTCAATCCGGCGTTTTGACCGTTGCATGGAACTGCGCGAAGAGATGATCAATGATCCCGATGGTGAGGAACCGGCTATTTGTGAAGGCGTTAGCGGCGCACGGCCGGTGCTTTCCGCACCCAATGAATTCGGCGTTATTCTGTCCACGTCGAATGACGGCGAAGCCGTGATTAAAGGCGTCATGGTCGGCGGGGTCCGATATATTGATACGCTGACCGGCCCGCGGCTCGTCAAAGCAGATTTCGCGGAAGGTTCGGAGTAACGCGCGCCAGCCGCGGGAATGACGTCGGGGATTGACGAGAAATTCTCTGAATTTTCCAGGTGCACGGAACCGTCACCCCCGTGCAAACGGGGGGGAGCGTTCACGGTTGAAGTGCAACGGTTGATCATAAGTTATTAAACGCTTCTTGTGGAGTTTTAAAGCCGAGGCATTTTCTTGGCGTTCTGTTGTAGGCGTTGATCACCTTTTTGATT
>JBCDAD010000049.1:0-15469 GCA_039186325.1 Pseudomonadota bacterium
AAGTTCGAACGCGGAGACCAATGCGCACGACTGTGCGCCGGCCGGTCAGGCCGCCCCATCGGAGGCGCGAGCGCAGCGAGCTTGCCGTGAGATATGTAAACTGGCGGAGGGGGTGGGATTCGAACCCACGGGACGCGCAAACGCCCAACGGTTTTCAAGACCGCCGCATTCGACCACTCTGCCACCCCTCCGGCGTCGCGGCGGCGCACGCTCCAGGCGCAGTCGCTACAGAGTCCCGCACACATAACGTGACCTTTGGAAATGACAAGGCAGTTGCGCGACGAATCCCGTTAACCGATGATTAACTCCTTCCTCGCTCTGTGGGCGGGTAGTCGCCGCAATTAGGATATAGCGCATGCGATCCTCCGTTTTCTTGCTCGTCGTGATCATGCTTTCGGCCGTTGGTTGCGGCACAACGGATCGGACGGTGACGGCCAATCCTCATTATAAACTGGGCGAGCCGTACAAGATCGCGGGCCGTTGGTACGCGCCGCGGGAGGATAAGCGCTACGACCGGGTTGGCGTCGCTTCATGGTATGGCAAGGATTTTCACGGTCGGCTTACAGCGAATGGCGAGATTTTTGACATGAACCGGCTCTCGGCGGCGCATCCGACACTGCCTCTGCCGTCAATGGTGGAGGTGCGCAATCTGGAGAATGGCCGCCGCGCGATTGTGCGGGTGAATGATCGGGGACCATTCGCCGAAGATCGCCTGATCGATCTCTCTCGGGCCGCCGCCAGAGCGTTGGGTTTTGAGGGGCAGGGCCTCGCGCAGGTGAGGGTTCGATATGTGGGGCCTGCATCGTTGGAGAAAAAAGCAGCGAAACCGGGCTCAAAACAAAAAACAGCGCACAAAACAACAGCGCCGGAAACCGCCCTTCGCCAGCCGCCGGCCGGGCCATCTTCCGGCGGCGACGAGATTGGCGCGTTGCTCGCGGCGCTTGAAACCAGCGAATATTCGACGCCCCCAGGGCCTGTGGGCGCGGTCGCCCCGGAAACAGTATCCTTTAAAGGCCCGCCGCAAACGGCAATGCGCCTGACGGACACCCGGTCGGCAGGACCTTATCGCATTGATGTTGCCGATCTCTCGATTTTCGACGATCTGCAGAGCGTGCGCCACAATTTATCGGTGCATGGACCTGTGACGATTAAGCGGGAAGAAGAGCCGGACGCCGATCCCGTTTATCGGGTGCGCCTTGGCCCCTTTGAAAGCCTCTCAGATGCGGAACAGCGCCTGCAGGCCTTGCGAAGCGCGGGTTATGTCGGCGCCGCAATTTCCTCAGATGGGTCTTGAGATTGCCTGAAAACATGGCGAAATAGACATGGCGCGCCGCCTTGAACGCTGCGTGTCTTGAAGTCGGAGAAATTGCCTTGAGACCTTTGTGTTTTTTGCCCGCGTTACTGGTTGGTTTCGCGGCGTCCGCCGCCACGGGAAGCGAGATCACGACGCCCGCTGAATACGCGATCATTATGGATCATGAGACCGGTGCGACGCTGTTTGAAAAAAATGCCGATACCCAGACGGCGCCGGCGTCGATGTCAAAATTGATGACGATCGCCATCGTCTTTGAGCGGCTGAAGACCGGCGCGCTGTCGATGGACGATAAGTTCGAGGTCAGCGAAAAAGCCTGGCGAATGGGCGGGTCAAAAATGTGGGTTCGGGTCGATACGGAGATTGATGTCGAAGACCTGCTGCGCGGCGTGATCGTACAGTCGGGCAACGACGCCTGCATCGTTCTCGCTGAGAATATCGCCGGTTCGGAGGAAGCGTTCGCCGACTTGATGAATCAAAAAGCGCGCGAATGGGGCATGACGGATTCGACATTCGCCAATTCCACAGGCTGGCCGCATCCTGACCACAAAATGAGTATGCGCGATCTTGCGAAACTGACGCGCAAACTGATCAAGGATTTCCCCGAATATTACCCGATGTTCGCCGAGACTGAATTTACATGGGAGAAGATCAAGCAACCCAATCGAAATCCGATCCTTGAGTCGGTCAGTGGCGCGGACGGGTTAAAAACGGGCCATACTGAGGAGTCCGGCTACGGCCTTGTAGGCTCGGCGGTTCAAGGCGGTGATCGACGCATCGTTGTCGTCAATGGCCTGACATCGGAGACAGAACGCCGGACGGAATCGCGCCGGCTTATTCGGATGGCGTTTAACGATTTCACCAACAAAACCGTTTTTTCGCCGGGTGATATTGTTGGAGATGCATTGGTTTTTAAAGGACGTGACAAAACGGTTCCGCTGATCACTCGCGATTCAATCGATATCCTGTCTCATCGCTCCGTCGCCAACGACATCAATGCCACGATTGTTTATGAGGGGCCCGTCGCTGCGCCCGTTAAAGAAAACCAGCAAATTGGATATTTGCGGGTGACCGTGCCGGGTGGGGATGCAAGGGAATATCCTTTGTTCGCCGGTTCTCAAGTGCGCGAGATCGGCGCCCTCGCCAAAATTGGATTCGGGTTAAAGGCGCTCCTCGCCAAACCGGAATCTGATCCGGCCACAGAATAACGCTTGGTTGGCCCGCAATGACGCGCCGCGGGGTGTTCATCACATTCGAGGGCGGCGAGGGGGCCGGCAAGTCGACGCAAATTAGCCGCCTCGCAGAGCGCCTTAAAAAGTCCGGCGCAAGGGTTCTGGCGACTCGTGAGCCAGGTGGCTCGCCTGGCGCGGAAGACATTCGTGACTTGCTTGTGACCGGCGATCCGGACCGATGGACGCCGCTCAGCGAAACCCTCCTTCTATGCGCCGCCCGGGCAGATCATCTGGATCGGCTCATTCGGCCGGCGCTCTCCCGGGGCGAGATCGTCATTTGCGACCGTTTTGCGGATTCTACGCGCGCATATCAGGGCGCTGCCGGACATATTCCGGATACGGCTATTCACCAATTGAATGAGTTGACAGTGGGCGAGACCTGGCCGGACTTAACGTTCATTTTGGATATCGACCCGGACATCGGTCTTGCTCGGTCCGGCGCACGGGGCGGCGCGGCGCGATTTGAAGGCAAAGGGCTCGACTATCATCGCGCGGTTCGGGAGGGTTTTTTGAATATCGCACGCACTGAACCTTACCGCTGCATCGTTATTGACGGCGCCGGTTCGGCGGATGATATCGAAATGCAGGTTTGGGATGCGGTGGAAGCGCGCTTGCCGAAGGAGCGATCGTGACCGCAGACGAAGAAAACGCAGAACCGTATCCGTCCCCCCAGAAACGCGAAAACCAGGTTGGGCGAGAGGATGTGGAGGCGGAATTATCCGCTCTGCTTGCATCCGGAAACTTCAGTCACGGATGGCTCGTCTGCGGCCCGTCCGGCGCAGGAAAGGCGACACTCGGGTTTCGGCTCTTACGCGCCTATCTTTCACCGGACGATCGTTCATCACCCGCAGATTTGTCGATGCCGGCGACCGCTCGCACATTTCGGTTAATCGCAAATGATGCGCATCCGGATTTTTTTGTAGCCGAGCGGCTTTGGGACGAGAAAAAGGGACGCCGGCAAAGCGATATTACCGTCGACACCATTCGAAAATTATCGAGTTTCTTGAATAAAACCCCTGCGCTTGGAGGCCGCCGGGCGGCGATGATTGACACAGCCGACGATCTCAATCGCAACGCCGCAAACGCGCTTTTAAAACTCCTTGAAGAGCCGCCCGCCAATACGTTGATCTTATTGTTGTCAACCGCGCCCGGGCGATTATTAGCGACGATCCGATCGCGGTGCCGACGGTTCTCGCTGCCGCCCTTATCGCGCGACGCGATCATGACGCTTCTCCGCGATGAAACGCACGCTGATGTGCAAACTGCCGAAACCATCGCGGATCATGCCGCCGGGCGGCCTGGATACGCGTTGCGGCTGGCGCAGGATGACGGCGCGGCCGGCGTTCAGTCGGCCACCCGTTTTGTCGCCTCGATCAGCAAGCAAGGCGATGTCAGCGCCGCTATTGCTATGGTGGCTGGTAAAGCCGCCGACGCCCAATGGCCGATATTTTCCGAAACGCTTGTGACGATGCTGTCGGATGCGGCGCGGCGTTCGGCAAGCGAAGGACAATCATCCGGTCCGTTGGCCAAGTTTTCAGTGCCGCAGCTGCTTGCGGCCCATGAGGCTGCGTCTTCATTACTCGCCCGCGGCGAAGCGCTCAATCTGGACCGGCGTCAACTCTGCGAAGCATTGGCCTATGATCTATCAGCGGCGCTGGAAGGATGAGGCGCGCAATGCTTGTCGACAGCCATGTCAATCTACACTCGGAGAAATATTCGGACGATCTGGATGCAATATTGGAGAACGCCGCGAAGGCCGACGTCTTCGCTATGCTGGCGATATCGGACCGGCTGGACTCCACGCCGGCTATTCAGGCGATCGTCAAAGGGCGGCGGAATATGTGGCGCTCCGTCGGCGTGCATCCCCATCACGCAAAAGACTTCACCGACATCACAGCGGCGCAGTTGGTTGAAATGGCCGATGCGCCCGATGTCGTCGGAATTGGCGAGTGCGGCCTCGACTTTCATTATGAGTATTCTGATCGCAACGTGCAGGAGGCCGTTTTCCGCGCCCATATTGATGCGGCGCGCGCCACGCAATTACCCTTGATCATTCATACGCGCAACGCAGATGCGGATATGATTGAAATGCTGCGTGAAGGACATGATGCAGGCCCCTTTACGCCGCTCTTGCACTGCTATACCGGCGGCCCGGCGCTCGCCGAAACCGCCCTCGCCATGGGCGGGTATATCTCCGTATCCGGCATTATCACGTTCAAGAATGCGAGCGACGTTCGCACAATCGCGGAAACAACACCGCTTGATCGGCTGATAATCGAAACCGATTGCCCTTACCTGGCGCCCGTCCCCATGCGCGGACGACGCAATGAACCAGCTTATGTTGTCCATGTGGCGGAGAAACTGGCGGAGATCAAAGGCGTTTCGTTGGAGGAAATTGCAGAAGCGACGACCACAAATTTCTTCCGGCTTTTCACCAAAGCCGCCGACCCGCGTCTGCGCGAAGACTGATGGGCGGGCGTGTTGTCATTCTCGGTTGCGGCGCTTCCGGCGGCGTCCCCAGGCCCGGGGGCCCGGATGGGGCCGGGGAGTGGGGCGCCTGCGATCCGAGCGAACCAAAGAACCGACGCACCCGATGCTCAATTTTGGTGCAGGGCTTCAAAACAGCCAGCGACCGCGCAGCAGCACAGGCGACCAACGTTCTCGTCGATACCGCGCCGGACATGCGCCAACAATTGCTCGCAGCTCACTGCGCCCATATCGACAGTGTTTTTTACACCCATGATCATGCTGATCAGTGTCACGGCATTGACGATTTGCGGGCTTTCGCGCTCCAGATGCGCCGACGAATTCCTGTTTATATCGATCCGCATACGGCGCAGGCGTTGCTCGATCGATTTTCATATTGCTTTAAACGACCAGCCGGCAGCTTTTATCCGCCGATCCTCGATAATAAAGTGATGCCGGCGTCCGGCGATACGGTTCGCGTGGACGGGCCGGGAGGCGGCGTTCCGTGCACGCCTTTTCACCAAGATCACGGGCCGGTCGACTCCCTTGGTTTTCGCTTCGGTTCCGTCGCGTATTCCAGCGACGTTGTCGGGTTGCCGGAAGAGAGTTTTGAAGTCCTTGCCGGTGTTGACGTCTGGATTGTCGATGCGCTGCAATATGAACCGCATGCGACGCACGCTCATCTTGACCTGACCCTTGAGTGGATAGAACGGGTGAAACCGCGCCTCGCCGTCCTCACAAATCTCCATATCCATATGGATTATGACGCCCTCGTGAGTTCATTGCCAAGCGGCGTCGTCCCCGCCTATGACGGTATGACAATTGAGGCTGAATTCTGATCAGCCCGCGAACTAGGGCGTCGCGCAAATAGCGTGACACGGTTTTTTCCTGTTGCGATGCGACCACTAAAGACATTGCGCGAAACGCCTTGATTCAATGAATTTGCATTTCGCTCCGGACTGCTGACAACGAAAATATGACAAATACACGGAAATGTGCGTCGCCCGCATATTGACCCCGCTGCACGGGCTCGGCATAGCCCGCGCCAGGGACGATAATCAGAAGGAGGGCGAACCCCATGTCAGATCAACGATTGAAAATATCCTTGTTCATTCTCCGCCTTACGGTGGCGGCGTTTTTCGCCATATGGGCGGCGGAGAAGTTCATCAAACCGGACGTCACGGCGCGAATATGGGAGGCGTTTTATATGGTGT
Source organism: Pseudomonadota bacterium (assembly GCA_039186325.1). Taxonomy (GTDB): domain Bacteria; phylum Pseudomonadota; class Alphaproteobacteria; order Caulobacterales; family Parvularculaceae; genus Hyphococcus. Next base: position 6,225 of record JBCDAD010000049.1, read on the forward strand.
CTAACCTGCCTTATGCCGCCTCTTATGCGATTGGCGGGCTGCAGGCGCTTGCGATTTTCTGTTTTTTCTTCGGTATTCTGAAGTTCTGGTCTTATGGATTTTTGATGCTGATTCATGGTCTGGGTACGGTCTTAACATATGATCGATTGCTCAATCCATATGACGGTGGCAATCATCTTTTCTGGGCGGCGGTCCCGACTCTCGGCGCGCTGATTGCACTTTTTATAATGCGCCATGAAGACACGCTCTTCACGATTTCCGGCCGCATCAAGGCGCTTCAATAGCCATTTTGACTTGAAATCAAGCCTTACCGCGCCCATATCTCGCCCCATGGGAAGGGCGAGATAATGGGGGGCGGTCTGATCAAAGCGATCACATCCTATTTTCGCGGGTTTTATGATGATATCGTCCGAGAGGACACATCAGACGCTCACGATGCGGAGCAACATCGCGACAAAAACGGCGTACGCGGGGAGTTACGCAGCAAGCTTGGTCGCGCGATCGCAGAACGTTATACCGTCAAGAAAAAACTTGAAGAGGGCGGCGACCTCGCCGCATTGGACGAGACGATAGAGCGCGGCATCGCCGCCGGTCGTGACGATCTCGCCCGCGCCGCAATCGCCCACAAAGCAACACTAAGCGCACGGACCAACGGCCTTGAAGCCGCCATCACCCAACTGGATCGGGAAATTCAGGAATATGAGAACGCGCTCGCGGACTATGATGCGGGCCGGTTATCAGAAGAACGATTGGCGCGCCTTACAAAAGAACTTGCTGATCTCGAAATAGCGACGCCACCAGGGAAGCACGGGGAGGCTTGATCATGGAATTTTATTCGTCGGCTGTGGCGCCGTTTTCCATTGCGCTCATCATTGTCGGTCTGATCATGGCGTTAGAGGTCATATCGACCCTCTTCGGCGCTGCATTTTCAAGCCTGATTGATGGTTTGTTGCCTGATTTCGATTTTGATGCGGACCTTGACGGCGGCGAAATCGACGGCGCAGGCGACGGTTTTTTTCCAGGGTTGATGGCGTGGCTTTGCGTCGGCAAGGCGCCCATCCTGCTGCTTCTCGCCGCCTTTCTGTTAGGTTTCGGGATCACGGGCATTCTTATCCAGAATGGCGCTGCGGGTCTTTTCGGATTTTTTCCGCCGGTGATTATCACCTCAGTTGTTGCGTTTTTCGCGGCCTTGCCGATGACGCGCGCGGTCGGGCTGACGCTCGCGCGTATCATGCCGAATGTTGACAGTGACGCAGTCTCATCTGCGAGTTTTGTCGGGCGCCCGGCCGAAATCATTCGCGGGACGGCGAAGCGCGGCGCCCCGGCGGAGGCGAAACTTACCGACGCGAACGGAACGACGCAGTATGTCTTGATCGAACCGGATGAGGAAAATGCAGCATTTTCACAAGGCGAGGAGGTGCTTCTCGTCGGGCAGGAGGGCGCTGTGTTTCGCGCCATCCGCAACACGCATATTTCATTGACGAACGAAGACTAGGGAGAAGGCATTATGTTTTTTGAGATGGGCATCGCGATCATTGCAATCGCAATATTTCTGTTCTTGCTGTTTTGCGGATTGGTGTTTTCCCGCCTTTACCGGCGGTCATCCAAGGAAGTCTCCTTTGTCCGGACCGGGTTTGGCGGTCAGAAAGTTATTATGAATGGCGGCGCGCTCGTCTTTCCGGTGCTCCATGAAACCATTCCCGTTAACATGAATACGCTGCGTCTTGAGGTGCGCCGCCACGCGGACCAGGCGCTGATCACCCATGACCGGATGCGTGTTGATGTACAAGCGGAATTCTATGTGCGCGTGCAGCCAACGATCGAAGCGATCGCCAACGCGGCGCAAACCCTCGGTAAACGGACCATGCAGCCGCAATATCTGAAAGAGCTGGTGGAAGGTAAATTTGTCGACGCGCTGCGCGCCGTGGCGGCGGAAATGGCGATGGAGGAACTGCACGAGCAACGGGTCAATTTCGTTCAAAAAGTGCAGGCCGCGGTCTCGGAAGATATCCTGAAAAACGGTCTCGAACTGGAATCGGTCTCACTGACCGGGCTCGATCAGACGTCCAAGGAATATTTTAACCCGGACAATGCGTTTGATGCGGAAGGTCTGACGAAATTGACCGAAGAAATCGAAGCGCGTCGCAAAAAACGCAACGATATAGAACAAGACACGGAAGTTGAAATCCGCCGGAAAAATCTCGACGCAGAGCAGCAGCAGCTGGAGATCGCGCGGGATGCGGAATACGCCCGGTTGGAACAGCAGCGCGAAGTGGAAATCCGCAAAGCCGAGCAAACGGCGCAGATCGCGCAGGAACAGGCCGCACGCGAACGCGAAGCCGAACAGGCGAAAATTGTCGCCACACAGCGCGTGCGTGAATCCGCCATTCATTCCGATCAGGCGGTCGCCGAGCGCGATATTGAGAAAGAACAGGCGGTCGAATCGGCGCGCGTAGAGAAAGTCAAACAGGTCGAACTGGCGCAACAGGACAGCGACATTGCCGTCGCCGAAAAATCCCGGGCGAAATCAGAAGCCGATGCGGCGGCGGACGAAGCACGCGCGATTGCAGTGCGCGCCTCGGAACAGGTTGTCACGACCCGCCAGACGGAAATCGCAGAGCGCGAAAAGGAAATCGAATTGATCGAAGCGCGCCAGGCGGCCGAGCGGTCCGCGATCGCAATCCAAGTGGCGGCCGAAGCGGAGAAAGTCGCCGCCGGCGACCGCGCCGAAGCCATTCGCATCGAAGCGGAGGCCAAAGCGGAAAAAGAACGAATCACCGCGCAAGGCGCCGCCCAGGCGGAAAAACTGAAAGCCGATGCGCAAGCCGCAGTTTATGCGGTTGAAGCTGACGGCAAGCGCGCCGTCAACGAAGCGGCGAACGTCTTGTCGCCGGACCAAATCGCCATGCAGATCAAACAGGCGTTGATCGAAGCATTACCGGCGATCATCGAACAGCAGGTCAAGCCGATGGAGCAGATCGACGACATCAAGATCCTTCATGTGGAAGGCCTGACGGGCGTCGGCAATGGCCATGGCGGCGGCGCCAGCGATGCCAACGGCGCCGGCGTTGCGGACCAGGCGGTCAACGCAGCCTTGCGGTATCGTGCGCAAGCACCATTGCTTGACGCCTTGCTCGGCGAGCTTGGCTTGTCAGACGGCGATCTGAAGAATTTGACCAGCGCTGTCGATCCGACTACGGATCGAAACCCGAATTAGGAGTATTTGCTGCACGCCAATTCTGCACTATCCAGAAAATCAGTGAAAACTTGACCGTCATATTAAGTGCCGAGAATTCGCAGAATTACTAATTATGAACAGCATTACCTTTTTCGCTTGACTCAGTAATAACTTCGGATAGCCTAAAAGTAACTTTCTGGGCACGTGTTACTCTTCGGCCCGAGGGTTTATGTAAGGGTAGTGGGGGCCTGTGAAAATCATAGCTTATAGATTGAGTGCGATAGTTTTTTGTTCCGCTTTGGGAGCATGCGCGACCGCAACTGAAACGGATCCGTTGAATGCGCGGGTAGACGGATTGGAAAGCGCTCAAGAAGGTTTGGAACGCGCTCAAAAAGACAATGCAAACAAAATTAATTGTTTGAATTCTGTTTTGTCAGGTGAATTTAATAATGACATATCGATAGTTGAGGCACGAACATTTGCCGATGAATATCAGGCGTGTTTGGACGAGTTTTCTGATGCTAGTTGATAGGCGCACCATTGTTGCGGGTGGGCTTGCAAGCTCTGTTTTCGTTCCAACTGGTACACAGGCTCAAGTGCAAAAAGTGGTATCAAAGGTCTGCCGCTTCGTACCTCATCCAGCCATGAAAGTGGGATGTTTTTTTATTTCTCTCGTACCGGTAGCAACTTATACAGGGGCAAAAGCTTTGGTTCGCCGGCTTGGCTCATATACAGTTGCAAGGTGCGGTCCGGGAACTCGTTGTAGTAAAATTCTTGAAAACGCTGATAATATAACGGACGGTTTAGAAACGTCAGTAGATATCGGGAAGCTTGTATTTCGACAGGGTTCAAAGGGGCTAAAGCGAATTTGGGAGATAGTTGATGGCATTGATCCCGGAATCGTTCCGATTGCAACCTCAGGCGCGTTTTCGCTTGGCGCTTATGGTGAGAGATATCTTGAACTCCTTGTGAAAGAAGAAGAAAAGGATAAGTTTAGTCCTGCCGTATTTGATGGCTCTTCTGGCATTGTCGAAGTTTTATTACAAGTTGAAAACGACACCCGTAATAACGCCTCTCAGGTCAAACCGGCTATTCGATTGGTCGGAGATTATCCGAATAGGTCTTCCGCTTCAGACTCTGGCCCAGTTACCAGCATAATCGAATCAGAAGCATTAGGCCCACTCGTAGGATTTGCTCGAAACTCAAATACTTCTACGCGAACTCATAAATTCCGAATCGGTCATCGCGGACTTCCGGGACCCAAACGGCTTGTTCTTGATTTTGGTGATTTTGAAATTGAGACAGATCCTTTTTTCTTATTCGACGACCAAGAAATCGTCCGGCTAAATGCACACTTGCAGGGTGTTTAGATTTTCGGAAATTCTATCGGATCACTGATGTGCACGCGTGAGAAGATGATTTTTTGTTTTCACTTGTCAGCTTAGGGCCTTGACTTAAATCTGCATAAATTTGCGACAATATAAATTGTGCGAAAAACAAGAAATGCTGCGGCGGCGCCGGGTTTGCGCCCACTCATTATCTCCTGGCTGGCCAAACTTTCTTAATTGATAGGCGTCACAATGGGCTTGGCTAAGAACCAAGAAAAAGCCGTGTCAGGTCGACCATGCTGTCCTCAAAAAGCGTTATCAGCCGCATTCGCCACCGCATCCGGATCCTCAACTTCAATGAGACGATTTCGGAAGGCAATGTCTTTGTGGCGTATGGCCAGCGGATCTCTGATCTCCTGAATGACGACCGCATGTTCCTGCCACTGGAAACCGACGACGGCGACGTCAAAGTGGTTTCGAAGCGGGCCATCGCAGAGATCGAAATCATCGATTCCGCGATCGACGATCGCACGCCGGACGAATCCGTGACGACCCTTGTGATGGGCAGCGCCCATGATGTGCTGGGCGCGCCGCCGGATGCCGACGACTCAACGATACGCGCGATCTATCTTGATCGGCTGAATTCAATCGACGAAGACCGCATTCGCGAGATCACCGACAATAAGGATTTGCTGCGCGCGGCGGCGGCGCTTCGCCAGCGTTATGATTTCGCCTACGACTCAATAACGAATTCACGGCGGATTGAAGCGATCGGCGAAGCGATCAAAGCCGCCAAGCCGAAACGAAGACGCTTCGGGGAAGACTGACCCGCGGTTTGCGCCCTCACCTGACGGCTAAACCCGCAAAATCAGTTTTCCTTTGTTTTCGCCCTTAAAGAGCATCCGCAGAACAGACGGAAAATTCTCCAACCCGTCAACGATATGGTCGTCAAAAACGAGTTTGCCGGCCGTTCGCCAACCGATCATTTCCATCGCCGCCTGCTGGAAGCGATCCATATAATCGATGATCACAAACCCTTCCATGCGCGCGCGGTTGGCGATGATCTGAAGATAATTCCGAGGTCCGGTCATTTGATCGGGCGGCAGATTATATTGGCTTATCCCGCCGCAAACCACGATCCGCCCGCGCTCGGCAATGTTATCAAGCGCCGCTTCCAGACATTCGCCGCCGACATTGTCGAAATAAACGTTGATCCGTTCCGGGCATAATTCTTTAATGCGCGCAGAGATATTTTCCGCCTTATAGTCAATACACGCATCAAAGCCATAACGGTCTTTTGCGACTGCGCACTTCTCTGCGCCGCCAGCGATACCGATCACCTTGCAATTCTTGATTTTGGCGATCTGGCCGACCATTGAGCCAACGCCGCCAGCCGCCGCGGAGACAAGCACGGTTTCGCCCTCCTGGAGCGCGCCGACATCCAGCAGCCCGAAATAAGCAGTCATTCCGGTCACGCCGAGACCGCTCAGAAACGCTTCCGGCGGAGCGATTTCCGGCATGATTTTTCGAAATCCTGTCGTCGGGCCGACATAGACCGTCTGGGTCCCGACACTCCCGATGACGGGATCGCCAACGGCGAAATCATCCGCATTGGACGCGGTCACAACGCCAACGCCAAAGGCCCGCATCACCTCTCCCAGCCCCACCGGCGGCAGATAGCTGCGCCGGTCCATGATCCAGCCGCGCATCGCCGGGTCGATCGACAGAAGCTGGACATCGACGGCGATTTCGCCAGGGCCCGGATCGGCCGGCGCATCATGGGTGATGGACCAGATGTCGTCGGTCGGTTCGGCTTCGGGGCGTGCAATCAGTCTGACTTGTGTTGCTTGACTCATGATATTCGTCCTTATTCTGAAAAACTGGGGCGGGCCTTGATCGCGGAACGCCAACGCGCAATTTCATCATATTGCTCGGCCGCTTTACGGCCAAGAACACGGGCGAAATCAACGGTGACGACCCCTGTGATATCGGCGATAGAGAACTGATTACCAGCGATAAAGTCCTTACCCTTGAGATGCTCGTTTAACATCTCAAAGAAGAGATCAAGCCGCGCCGTCGCCCGTTCAGCGAGTTCTGGAATTTGCGACCAGTTATGAGGTCCCGTCAAAGCCCGATCGGCGAATGCGGGATTGGAATTGCGCAGGCCATCACGGATTTCAACGAGCCCGTCCCGCTCGATTTTGGCGTTCCATCCGGCAATTTCCGCCTTTTCTTGGGGCGTGCGCCCAAATAGCGGCGGGTCCGGATAAGCGGCTTCAAAGTAGGCTGCGATCGACGCATTGTCGGTCAATGCCGTCCCGTCTTCCAGAGCGACGGTTGGAACGGTGCATTCCGGATTGAGCGCCCGATAGTCCTCGCTGAAATGCTCGCCTTTCATCAGGTCGATCATTTTAATTTCAAAGGGAACCTGTTTTTCCCTCATAAAAATGCGGGCGCGCCGCGGGCTCGGCGCCATCTTGGCGTCGTAAAGCGTGATCGTCATTCGGTTTCCTCGCCATTATCGTGTTTGCTTCTTCACAAGCCGCCCATGACAGCTCGTTTCGATCCTTGGCAGTTTTGACATCAATTCAGCGTCGGCGTAAGCGCCCGGAGCAGATGAACAACAAAACCGCTTAAGGAGCGCCGCGTAAATGATCCCGCGATATACAAGAGCAGAAATGGCGGAGATCTGGTCCGCGGAAACAAAGTTCAGGATCTGGTTTGAGATCGAAGCCCATGCGGCCTCTCGAATGGCTGAACTGGGCGTCATTCCCCAATCAGCGGCTGATGTGGTTTGGAAAAAAGGCGCAAAGGCGACGTTCGACACCGCCCGGATTGACGAGATTGAACGGGAGGTCAAACACGATGTCATTGCGTTTCTCACCCATCTCGCCGAGATCGTCGGGCCGGAAGCGCGCTTCGTCCATCAAGGCCTGACATCTTCGGATGTTCTGGATACGTGCCTCGCGGTGCAATTAGCGCGGGCGTCGGACCTGTTGCTCGCTGGTCTTGATCGCGTACTCGATGCGCTGCGCGCGCGCGCTGGCGAACACAAGAAAACGGTTTGCGTTGGGCGCAGCCACGGTATCCATGCCGAGCCCACAACCTTCGGGCTGAAACTCGCTACGTTCTACGCGGAGTTTTCCCGAGCCAAAAAGCGGCTTGAAACGGCTCGGGAGGAGATCGCGACATGCGCGCTTTCCGGCGCCGTCGGCACCTTCGCCAATATCGATCCCTCGGTAGAGGTCTATGTCGCAGAAAAAATGGGTCTGGTTCCCGAACCGATCTCGACACAAGTCATTCCGCGGGACAGGCACGCCGCATATTTCAACGCCCTCGCCCTCGTCGCCTCGTCTATTGAGCGATTGGCGACTGAAATCCGGCATCTGCAACGTACCGAAGTCCTGGAAGCGGAGGAGTTTTTCTCCGAAGGCCAGAAGGGCTCTTCGGCCATGCCCCACAAACGCAATCCCATTTTGACGGAAAATCTCACGGGTCTGGCGCGCCTTGTCAGAATGTGCGCGGCGCCGGCGATGGAGAACGTCGCCCTATGGCATGAACGGGATATTTCTCATTCATCCGTTGAGCGCGGCATCGGGCCGGACGCGACGGTGCATCTCGATTTTGCCTTACACCGCCTCGCCGGCGTGATTGAAAAACTGGTCGTTTACCCGGGGCGCATGCAAGAGAATATGGATCGCCTGGGCGGTCTTATTCATTCGCAACGCGTTCTCCTTGCCCTGACGCAGGCCGGGGCCAGTCGCGAAGACGCGTACCGTCTGGTGCAGCGTAATGCGATGCCGGCCTGGCGCGGCGAAGGCCTATTTTTTGATAATCTGTTAGCAGACAAAGATGTCGCTGGTTTTCTTTCCGATACAGATCTCAAAAACTTATTCGACCTTGAATATCACCTGCGCCAGGTCGACCATATTTTCGAACGGGTCTTCGCCAATTAGGCGTTTCGCTGAACGATTAAATTTATAATGGCGACAACGAGCATGACACATGCTGTCATGAACAATCCTGTTGTCATTGCCTCGGCGAAATCCGTGCGGGCGAACGGTCCGCCATCCGCAAGCACGTCAATGGGTTTGGGGTCGGCGAAGCCAGTCGGTGTACTGACGCCAAGGAATGGCGTTAAGTGAAAGACGACCGCGCCCAGAAGCGGAACCAGCGCGAGCTTTGCGCCCAGTTGGCGCGTCATCGGCAAAATCACGAGCGCGCCCGCCACCAGCTCGAGGCCTCCGACGGCGAAATTCCCGAAGGGATGCGCGAGTTCAGCCAATGGAATTCCGAGGCCGGTCATTTTGTATTCGATATACGGAAAAATATGCGCCTCGCCGGAAAATTTCAAAAATCCGAACATCAGCAAAAACCCGCCAAGCACCAGCGCCAAAATCCAACGTATTGCGGTCATTATCGCCTCCCTTATTGGTTAGCTGGCGTGTAGCAGGTCACATCGCCGCTGTCCTCACCAAAGAAACAAGAGTTCTCACGGCGTCGTGTTGTCGCCCACTGTCGTTCTTTGTTTGTCTGAAGCCGGCCGCGCACTAGATCTACGGCGATGGAGAAATCCGTGGAAATATTCGGCGACGCCGCAACAGACAACAGGTCCTGGACATCCGGCCTATGGCGCGGATTGAAAAAGCGTTGCCCGAAATGCGGCAAGGGCGCTCTTTTTCGGGGGTACACCACCGTTAACCGGCAATGCAGCGAATGCGGATTGCACCTCGATAGCC
>JBCDAD010000050.1:0-15457 GCA_039186325.1 Pseudomonadota bacterium
ATTGCGTTGAGGAAGACATCCCGGTTGCGTTCATCGCCAATACCGCCGGACTGGCGCAAGACATTCGCCTCCTGCGCGGCCTCCCGCACGCGATTGGCGGAATTCGGATGTGTCTTCAGATATTCGGGCGGCTGTTGAACACCAGCGATCTGGTACTCCAGATTTGTCCAATTGCCGAGCGTGTTCAAAAATGACGCCGACGCCACCGGATCATAATTCGCTCTCGCCAGCAGGCGGACGCCGACCTGGTCAGATTCGTATTCCTGGTTTCTGTTATAACGCAGGAGATAGAGTTGCGCCGCCTGACCGGCCAGCTGGGCGCTCTCCTGACTGCCGGTCAGGATCGCCACGGCAACAGCCCCAATTTGTGACATATTGGACCGGCTGACGCGCTTCGCCGTATGGCGCATGAAGACATGGCCAATTTCATGTCCGAGGACGCCCGCGAGTTCCGCTTCAGAATTTGAAAGCGCCAGAAGACCGCGCGTCACATACACATGGCCAGGCAACGCCATCGCATTGACAATGGGACTATCGAGCACCGTCAGCTTCAAATCAGCATTTGGCTGGTCCGACGCTGCAACGAGCCGGTCAAAAACGCGCTGCACATAGGCTTTCAGTTGCGGGTCATCAATTTCACCGCCAAAGGCCACCAGAATCTGCGGATGCTGTTGTTCGCCAATCGCTTTTTCCTGCGCCGGCGAAAGCCCGAGCGGACCGCCAGTCGACGAACACGCAGCAAGCGTCAGCGCCGCTACGCCAAAAAGAATTCTGCCCGCCCCGCGAAGGCCGGCTCGCAACAAAGAAATCATGAACCCCACTCCCGTCTTTTTTGTTCATTCAGGCGCGTCGCGCCCAAATTCCCTCGCCCACCTGTTATTCACTAACAGAACCGAACGGTGATTCAAAATCGGTCGCCAGATACCCTGGCATGAATTTTTGCGCCGCAGCAAAATCATCGCACCGCTGTCCCCGTTCGATTTGTCCTATGAGGGTTTGACTCTCCCCTAACAGGAGGCCTTACGACCCGGAGCATGAATCCAATTTTACGAATCGGTGAATTTTCGATGATTACGGGCGTGTCCGTGAAAACGCTCCGGTTTTACGCTGAACAGGATTTATTACATCCGGCCCATATCGATCCGGATACCGGTTACCGATATTACAAAGTTGAGCAATGCGAAACGCTGGCGCTGATCGCCAATCTACGCGCAATCGATTTTTCCATCGCTGAGGTCCGATCTCTTCTACAATGTGCTGACGATCGTCAGTCTGCTTACCAAAAAGCGATTGAGAATAAGCGCCGGTCCCTTGTGCGCGAACAAGAAAGTCTCCGTGAAAAGATCGCCTGGGCCAAATTGCTGTCTAAACAAGCCGTCGACGATCCACAGACGGTCTTTCGACTGGTGCAAACAACGACCGAGCCCTTTCACACTGTCAGGCGACATGTTGCGCATCTGGGCGAACCGGTGACCGCGATTTTTGAGCTGGCTGAAGCGGATGTCGCTTCGAGGCGCCAACGGGCGCAGGCCGCGCCAATACTCATTTTTCACGACCCGCCGACCAAAACCGAAAATCTGGATTTGGAAGTCTGCATTCCCGTCAAAAGCGATGGAACGGCGCCGCAACCCGCGGGCGCTGTCGCTTTCGCAGCGACATATGGCGGTGGTTATCAGCAATCGGATGAACTCTATCGCCGAATGCGCGACCATATCGAAGAATGCGGTTTACGGCCGGCGGGGGGTTTTCGAGAAATCTATCATCGCTATGGCGCTCAGCAGGATGGCTATCAAACACCGTCGAAAAACCTCGCTGCCGCGCCAATCGAATATCTGACCGAAGTGCAATTGCCTATCGCCATCCACGAATAACAAACAACCAGGAGAGACTAATGAAATATTCATCCATCATCGCATTCCTCGCCGCATTCGGAATGAGCGTCACGACAAATGCCGTTGCCGCCGATACCGTCGGCGGTTTGGAACGCGTCGACGATCGGCCGCTGGAATCCATACCCGGCGCGAAGTCAGTCTATGGGTCCGTTGATGTGGGCGACGGTGTGCGATTACGCACGATCATTGCGTATCCGGAAAATTCGCGCGAACCGCTCCATCCGCTCCTTTTCACGCAATGGGTCTCGTGCGGATCAATCGAATATCGCGATGGCAGTTCGTCACGCGGCGTCCTCGCCGCCCTCGCAAGGGAATCAGGGCTCGCATTGGTTCGCGTTGAACGGTCGTCGGATGGGGACAGCGTCGGGCCAGCGTGTGAAGAACTCGATTACGACACCGAGGTCGCGCACTATATCAATGCATTCAAGCAACTGCTCGAAGACAATACGGTCGATTCCAGCAGTGTTTATGTCTACGGGTCCAGCCTCGGTTCGACGACAGCGCCACTCATCGCCAAAGCCTTACAGGATAAAGGTTACGACATCGCAGGGATCGCCGTGCAGGGCGGCGGCGCTGAAACTTATTATGAACGTATGCTGACCTTCGATCGAATCTATCTGGAGCGCCGGCCAGACGCCGTTGCACCGGAGGCGATACATGATGAACTGGTCGCCCGCGCGCGATTTCACTATGAATATCTGATCAATGATCGCCATCCTGATGAAATCGAGGAAGACAGCGACGAGATGGCCAAGACGCGCGCCGATATCCGCGGCATGAGCGAGGATAATCACTACGGCCGTCCTTTCGCCTGGCACCAACAGGCGGCGAAACGAAACTTTCTCGGGGCCTGGGCGGCGATCGACGCACCCGTACTTGTGATATTCAATGCATTCGATCAATTCGAAGCGCAATATGGCGCCGATGTCATCGTGAACACCGTCAATCGACTGCGTCCAGGCTCAGCCCAACTCATCGTTCGGCCGAATGTCGGACACAGCGACGCTCGGTTTGATACGATAGAAGCCGCTTATGCGGACGTAGATGGAGAACCGGTCTGGGAGGAAAAGGCCAAACTACTGACTGACTGGTTCAGCAGCGTTTCAACGGACGAGTAGGCGCGCACATGCGGATCGCGCTGGCGAACGAACGGTCCGCTACGCGTTCCGCCGCCAGGTCTCCATCGCCTGAGATATCGCGAATGTTTCGCGGTATTTCGGGCTGTCGGACGGACGTGGCGGGCGGTCCCGCGTCAATTCCATAATCTCGGCGAGTTTGTTATGGGCGGCGCCAGATTGTCCGGCGCCAATATAGGCGTGCAGTTCAATTAACGCGTCTGATAACGGGTCGTCGGCCCGGATCACAAAATATGGTTCGTCTTGCGCGAGATCCGGATAGCAATCGAACTGTGATGGATTGGCTTTGGAGCCGACGGGAGCAGCCATTGATATTGATCCTGTTAAGCGACGCTGCGCTTGTTTCGCGATTCGCCGTTTTTTGCTGAAATCGCCGCCGCGTCAGCGGGAGAATGAATTCGCGAACTCGTCCGGAATGCCCGTTCGATTGATCACGGGCGTCGCCGTCGGTTCTGAAAACGACACAGACTCAATCGGCGCCGGCGCCGGCGCAGCATCGCCAAGAATTTTCGCCATGGCCCGCGCATTCAGATCGGCCGCTTCCTCGTCGGTCGGCGACACCTCGCCAGGCTTATACGCACGATATGCCTGATCACCGGTCTCCGCTTCCGGCGCCTCATCAAAAACCGTCGCCATTTCCGCGTATCGCTGTGGCGCCGCCGATAACTCATCCAGCGCCGCTTGCAGAATTTCGAGATCGAAAGCCGGCGCTTCACCAAGGAACCGTACGAAAAGAAGGTCGTTGCCCTCATTGGCGCTGAGTGCGTTGATCGCCGCCGTCGATTTATTGAATGCAGCGAGCTGGTCCGGTTTCGGCGCGGCGTCCTTGTACCGTGCAACAGCTTTTACGCCCGCGCAGGCGTCTTTCTCGCAAGCCAATGACAGCGCGATATTCACGCCGTTCCGTGCGGTCACCGCAATGCGCCCTGCCTTGGCCATGGACACGATTTGATAGGGCTCGCCCAACTCATTCATGACGTCTTGGACGACAGCGAAATCCGGTGACTGCTCTTTTTCCGCAGCAACCGCGAATCCCATTGTCGACGCGCATAATACCGTCGCCGCCAAAGTGTTTTTCCGCCACATCATGCGATTACCCCTCCATCATCCATTCAAGAACTGAATATGATGAGAACATGTAATCACGCCGCGCCGGTTTGCGCAATGAATTGCCGGCGCGGATCTGTCGCCAAACTTAATTGTCGAGGAATGACCGCAGCTTACGCGACCGGCTCGGATGTTTCAGCTTGCGCAACGCCTTCGCCTCGATCTGGCGAATGCGCTCGCGCGTCACCGAGAACTGCTGACCGACTTCTTCCAGCGTATGATCCGTGTTCATGCCGATACCGAAGCGCATGCGCAGCACGCGTTCTTCGCGCGGCGTCAATGACGCAAGAACCCGTGTCGTCGTCTCGCGCAAGTTCGATTGGATTGCAGCGTCGATCGGCAATATCGTATTTTTGTCTTCAATGAAGTCGCCGAGATGGCTGTCTTCTTCATCGCCGATCGGCGTCTCCAGAGAAATCGGTTCCTTGGCGATTTTCATCACCTTACGGACCTTCTCCAGCGGCATGGATAATTTTTCCGCCAATTCCTCCGGCGTCGGCTCGCGGCCAATCTCGTGAAGCATCTGGCGCGACGTACGGACGATCTTGTTAATTGTCTCGATCATATGCACCGGAATACGGATGGTGCGCGCCTGATCAGCAATCGATCGTGTAATCGCCTGACGAATCCACCAGGTCGCATAGGTCGAGAATTTATAGCCGCGTCTGTATTCGAACTTATCGACCGCTTTCATCAAGCCGATATTGCCTTCCTGAATCAGATCAAGAAACTGCAAACCGCGATTGGTGTATTTCTTGGCGATCGAAATTACGAGACGCAGGTTCGCCTCAACCATTTCCTTCTTCGCGATCCGCGCTTCACGTTCGCCTTTTTGCACCGTCGATACAATGCGCCGAAAATCGGCGACCGTCAGACCCGTTTCCTGCGAAAGATGACCGATCTCTTCGCGTATCTGCAGGATCTGTTTTTCGCCGCGGCTGACAAAACTGCCCCAGCCTTTGCCGTCCTTTTCAGAAACCCGGCCGAACCATTCCGGATCAAGCTCGGCGCCGATATATTCGGCCAGAAATTCCTGGCGATTAACGCCATGCGTATCGGCAAGCCGCACGAGCTTGCCCTCAAGGCCCATCAGACGACGGTTGATATCATAGAGCTGTTCAACGAGCGCTTCGATCCGCTGATTGTTCAAACGAACAGATCGCACCCGTTCGACAATGTCTTTTTGAAGTTTTTTGAAGCGCCGTGTTTGCGACGCCGTTAAGTCGTCGCCTTTAAGCTGCTCTTCAATCATAATATCCTGAAGACGACGCAACTTCTTGTAATCGCCGGATATTTCGTCGAACTTGCCCATGACGCCGTCGCGCAATTCGGCTTCCATGGCGGAAAGCGACAAAGCGCCTTCGTCAAATTCGTCGTCGTCGTCCTCGCCAGCCTCGGCTTTCTCAGCTTCTTCCTTGTGAACGCGTTCGGCGACCTCTGGTTGCGTCATATCCGGTCGCGCCTCTGGTCCGCCGCCATAAGTTGCGTCGAGGTCAATGATATCACGCAACAAAACGCGGCCTTCGTAGAGTTCGTCGCGCCAGACCGAGATCGCCTCAAAGGTCAGCGACGACTCACACAACGAGCGGATCATTGTTTCCCGGCCCGCTTCAATGCGTTTCGCGATGGCGATCTCGCCTTCACGGGAAAGCAACTCGACTGTGCCCATTTCCCGCAGATACATCCGGACCGGATCATCCGTCCGATCGCCCGAAGCGCCGGTATTTGTCGTAACGACAGATTTGCCTGCGCTGTCCTCTTTTTTGGCGACAGCTTTGGTCGCGGCTTCGCCTTCTTCTTCGCTGTCGTCTTCTTCTTCGTGTTCAACGACATTGATGCCCATCTGGGAAAGCTGGGCCATGATGTCCTCGATCTGTTCTGAAGACACTTCTTCAGATGGCAGGACTTTGTTTAATTCATCATAGGTGACGTATCCGCGCGCCTTCGCGGATTTGATAAATTTCTTTACATCCGCATCCGTCAGATCGAGGACCGGGCTATCGCCGGTTTCCGCGGTCTGCTCGGTGTCTTTTTTCGCTGTCGCCTTTTTCGCCATGCCTTACAAAACCTTATCCCTTATGCTTGGTGTCCACGCTTCGCCGCATTCGTTCCAGCGCAGATTCAAGCGTTGTGCGTCGCCCCCCGGCGTCTTCATCATCGTCCGACTTACTTGTGTTTAAGAGCGCATCGCGCGCCGTCGCCGCCGCCTTCCATGGATCTTCACCATCCGCGAATATTTTTGTCGCCGAATGCGTGACCTCCTGTTTGAGGGTGGAATCATACAGATGATGAGCCAGGGTATTCAAAAATCCCCGCTCAACCGCCTCAATATCTGTTTCCGGGCGAAGGAAAGTCTGTTTCGAGAGCTCGGCGTCGTTTACGACCCGCTCCAAGGCTCCATTCGCGCGTGTGTCGCGGAGATGGCTCTTGAGGCCATCCCTGTCAAGTCCCGGATCGGCGGAAAATGCTGATAAAATCTCGCCTAACAACGCGCTGAGCGGTTCATCATCCAACTCCAGCGCAAATATCGCCGCCTCTTGGCGCTCCAGGAGCACCGGATGGTTCAAAATCGCCAAGACAAGGCCCGCCTCCTGTCGCCAGTCCGTGGGCGCGCCACGTCGCCGCAGCGTCGACGACATACGCCCGCCAGTCGTGCGCATGGGCCCTTGTGAATATTGCCGCGCCCGGCCGTTCGGGTTGCGTCCCTTGGTATACGCGTAGTCCTTTTTTGCCGTCGGCGGCGCAAATTCCTGGTCAAGTCGTCGCGCGAGTTCGGCCGCATACGCGTTGCGGACATCCTTATCGGCGATCGCCTTGACCAATTGGCGCAAATGCGATCGCAACGCTGCGCGCCGTTCAGGCGTATCCAATGGCCGGGCTTCGCGCTCCCGGGTCCACAAAACATCCGCTAACGGACGCGTATTTTCAATAACCTCAGCGAATGCAGAAGCGCCGGCCTTGCGAACCAGATCGTCAGGATCAACGCCCTCCGGCAGAAACGCGAACCGTAATGACTTACCCGGTTTTAAGAGCGGCAACGCCCGATCAACCCCGCGATAGGCGGCCCGGAGCCCGGCCTTATCGCCGTCAAAACAGAGCATTGGCTCGTCGCAGGCGCGCCATAGCATGGCGAGCTGATCCTCTGTTAACGCCGTGCCGAGCGGCGCCACGGCGTTTTTGAACCCGGCGCCCCACAAGGCGACCACGTCCATATAGCCTT
Organism: Pseudomonadota bacterium; assembly: GCA_039186325.1. Taxonomy (GTDB): domain Bacteria; phylum Pseudomonadota; class Alphaproteobacteria; order Caulobacterales; family Parvularculaceae; genus Hyphococcus. Next base: position 7,356 of record JBCDAD010000050.1, read on the forward strand.
CGCACACAATGAGCGTATTCGATCCATCGCCCATCGATGCGCGCGCCTGATCGAGATTGTAGAGAACGCTCCCTTTATGAAAGATCGGCGTTTCAGGCGAGTTCAGATATTTCGCCTTAGCGTCTTTTTCGAGGGCGCGGCCACCGAATGCGATGACCCGTTTTCGGGCCCCTATGATTGGAAACATCACCCGATTACGAAACCGGTCATAGGCGGAACCGCCATCTTCAGGTTTAATCAGTAGCCCGGCGTCGACAAGCGTTTCCTCGCGATAGCCTTTATTAATAAGGGCGTCTTTCAGCGCGCTTCGCCCGCCGGGGGCATAGCCCACGCCAAAGGCTTCGATCTCTTCATCGCTGACATCGCGGCCATAAAGATATTCAAGCGCATGTCGCCCGTCCTGTCGGCGTAGCATCGCAGCAAAAAATTTCGCCGCGTCAGCGCAGGCGTCAGCAAGCCCTTTTGCTTTCTCCGCTCGCGCCGCCTCGGCGGGCGTCTCCACGGGGAGCGGCAATCCGGCATCGGCGGCGAGCCGCTCAACCGCTTCGTGGAAGCTTAAGCGCTCCGTTTCCTGCAGGAATGAGATGATGTCGCCATGATTGCCCGACGAAAAACAGTGATAGAACCCTTTTTGATCATTGACGAAAAAAGAAGGCGTCTTTTCCTTCGTGAAGGGCGACAGGCCCGCCCACTCATTGCCCTGCTTCTTGAGTTTGACGGTTTTCCCGATCACGTCCGACGGGCGCAACCGGGATTTCAAGTCATCCAGAAAATCGGGCGTAAATCGGACCATCGCAGCTTCACATGGGGCGGCAGTTTCACCCAGACAAGAATTGCCCGCAGGAACGAGGCGCTCAGCTAAAGCGATGAATACTGCCCGGATTCACACATCTTTTGTGAAAATCATTTCCACAGGGGCAGCCCCAAAGCAACTTGACACCCGATCGGACCAAAATGATCATTAAAGCGCATCGATCAGGGGGAAAGCGTTGTTTGTTCGAATATTTATATTGGGGGCGTTTGTATATTTCTTCATTTCCGCAATCGCTTCGCCGGACATCGGTTTTTTTGCAGGCGTATTACGGTTTCTACAGATTACCGCGATTATCGCTGTTATTGTTATCCTCACCAGGTTCTTTCGCGCGGCGCAGCGGGTCAATTTGCGCAATCGTTTGATTGCGGTGTTCGCGGCGATCTCACTCGCTGCAATGGCGGGATATGTTGTTGGCGGGCTTGCAAAAGGTCTGTTGTCATATGAATGCCGAAACATGCTGGAAGGATTACCGAGCAAGTGCCTGAAGCCGTTCTAAAGCAAACACCTCACGCGCACTCGAAATCGTCATCGCCAATCCGCTTACACTGGTCTGGAAACCCCGCTTGCCGCCAATAATCGACGAGGCCAAGATCTGTCGCGAGCTTCTTAAACTCCGTAGACCGACGAAAATGCGAGAAAGTCGGTAACCACAAATCCTCATAATCATTATCAAACGTGTCGACATTTATGCGATCATAGGCGCGCAGAGCCAGCAATACGTTTGTCTGATCGGCTATATCGACATCCGCTTTTTCCGCCCAGGCGAATAGCTTCTCGATTGTGCCCGGCGGGACGGCCTCAGGGTTTTCCAGCGCATGAATATAATCACTATGGGGAAATCCCCCCCACCAATAGGTGTTGCGCGCTACAGCGTATGCAGACAATCGCTCGCCCTGCGCCAACATCGACGGAATCAACACATCCATATCTGAGAAATAACTTTCTTCCGCATTGATTTCGGCGTCGCTCAGGGCAGCTTCGATATTGCCTTGGAACAATCTGGAAATGCCGCGATATTTTCGGCAGAGCTTAGACGCCTCGTCAATTTCAAGACATGCATTAAATGCGTCAACGGCCTCCTCGGGCGCGCCGACCGCCATCTTGTTCATGCCAAGCCAAAGCCAGGCGTTTGCATTTTTGGGATCGCGTTCAATCGCTTTTTCGAGATTGTCGATTGCTTCCGCCCAGGGCGTTGGATAATGCGTGCGATAGTTCAATCCTGTGACCGCATAAGGCATCGACAAATCAGGGTCGACTTCGAGCGCTTTTTTGGCGGCGTGCATGGAAAGGGCAGAATAGTCTCGATCCAAAATGCCCCAGCTTGTCGCGATCGCGTAAACGGCCGCCAAGCCTTCCCAGCCGCGCGCAAACGCCGGATCTTCGGCCACGATTTCTTCGAACAACGTCAAGCTCTCGCGCACATTGTCCCGGCCCCGGGCGATGAACAATTCGCGGGCTTTCAGATATTTGTCATAAGCGCTCAAATTGTTGGTCGCCGGCTTCACCACAATATCCGGCGCCGCAGCGATCTGAAGTTTATCGCGTAATTCTGTTAAAACCGCTGTGGCGATTTCATCCTGTATTCGGAAGATATCCGACATATGGCGATCGTACGTCTCCGACCATAAATGCCGATCATCCCGCGCGTCGATCAGCTGCGCCGTGATACGCACCCGATCATCCATTTTTCGCACCGAACCTTCAAGAATGTGATTTACCTTCAGGCGCCGGGCGATATCGCTGATATTGGCGATCTCATCCTTCATAGCGAATGCGGAAGTCCGCGATGCGACTTTCAGCCCGTCAATGCGCACAAGGACATTTAAGAGCTCTTCGGATAATCCGTCGGCAAAGTATTCCTGATTGCCTTCTGACGACATATCAACAAAAGGGAGCACAGCAATCGAAACTTCCGCTGGCGACGGCATCGGCCCCGCAAGCGCAACAGGGTTGCTTTCCGCCACGCTCGGTCGATTGGTTTGAGTCAGGAACAAAAGGCCGGCAAAAACGGCGAGCGCCGCAGCGCATAGGCCGGCGATCACCGTATTGCGTCCGCTCAGTTGCGGAAATCGGCCTGACGTTACTGCCGGCGCGCCTTCCGCTTGTCCGTCAATCGACTGCAGCAATGTTCCGAAATGCTCGTCCTCTGGATCGCCCTTCCATTTCTGAAAATCGATAACCTGATACTGGCGAAAACCGATCGGGGACTCACAATCTGATAACCGGATGGGAATCAGTTTTCCGGCATCGCGCGCAAATACGGCCTCGTCGCGAACCCAGTCAGATTGATTTGCTGTTTCCGACCAAGCGACAATGACAATATCTGAACGCGTCAATTCCGCTTCGATATCCTTGGCGAAAGCGGCGCCGCCCTTAATATGCCGGTCCCACCAAACCGAATGACCTGCTTCCTCCAGACGGGCCGACAATTTCTCGATTGTCGCCCGGTCCTTACGCGCGTAGCTGATGAATATTCGAGCCATGCGGGTTTTTCGGCCACCGCGGCAATCGTCCGGCGACCCTCTCTCCTCAATCGGTCCCAACGCTCGTTACATAGAGGAAAACTCGAATTTTTCCACTTAATTCAGTGTCATCGGACTTGCGTTTCGATGGAAAACCGCGCACCTCGCGCCCTATGACGCAAAGCAACATCCCTCTCCGCAATATCGCGATTATCGCCCATGTCGACCATGGAAAAACGACGCTGGTCGACGAGATGCTCAGACAATCCGGCGCGGTGCGCGAAGGGTCCGAAATGGCCGAACGCGCCATGGACTCCAATGATATAGAGCGCGAACGCGGCATAACGATTTTGGCCAAATGCACGAGTATCGTTTGGGAAGGCCGGGCCGAGCCGGTCCGTATCAATATTGTCGACACCCCGGGTCACGCGGATTTCGGGGGCGAGGTCGAACGCATTTTGTCAATGGTCGACGGATGTCTTTTGCTGATCGATGCGGCGGAAGGACCAATGCCGCAAACAAAATTCGTATTGTCGAAAGCCCTGTCGATCGGATTAAAGCCAATCGTCGTGCTCAACAAAGTCGATCGCCCCAGCGCCGACCCCGATGCTGCGCTTGACGCGGCTTTCGATTTGTTCGCCGCGCTGGGCGCCAATGACGAGCAGCTAGACTTTCCTGTTCTGTACGCAGCCGGCCGCGATGGCTGGGCCGCAACAAGTCTGGAGGGTGAACGCAGCGCGCTGACGCCGCTATTCGAGCAGGTCGTCGCCCATGTGCCGGCGCCGGCTATTACAGCTGAAGACGCGAACGCGCCATTTCGCATGCTGGCGACGACGCTCGAAGCTGACCCATATTTGGGACGCATCCTCACGGGACGGATTGTTTCCGGTCGCGCCAAGCCTGGCGTCACGATGAAAGCGCTTTCCCGAGATGGCGCTCTCATAGAACAGGCGCGGGTAACAAAAGTTTTGGCCTTCAGGGGCTTGAAGAGACAGCCGATCGACGAGGCGTTTCCGGGCGACATTGTCGCTATCGCTGGATTTTCAACGGCGTCCGTCGCCGATACGATCGCTGACGTTGGCGCTGAGGCGCCCCTCCCCGCCCAACCGATTGACCCGCCTACGCTTTCCATCACACTGGCCGCAAACGATTCTCCTTTAGCGGGCCGCGAAGGCGACAAGGTGCAATCACGCGTTATCCGGGAACGGTTATTGCGCCAGGCCGAAGGCGATGTCGCCATTTCAGTTCGCGAAACCGATAACAAAGATGCTTTTGAAGTGGCCGGCCGCGGCGAGTTGCAATTGGGCGTACTCATCGAAAATATGCGCCGGGAAGGTTTTGAACTCGCTGTTTCCCGGCCGCGCGTTGTTACCCGAACGGACGAAAATGGCGCCCTTCTGGAACCGATAGAAGAAGTCGTCATTGATGTTGATGACGAATACGCTGGTGTCGTAATCGAAAAACTTTCCCAGAAAAAAGCAGAACTGGCGGAGATGAAACAGGCGGGCGCCGGCAAAACCCGGCTGACCATGCACGCGCCCGCGCGCGCCCTCATCGGCTATCATGGAGAGTTTCTCACCGACACCCGCGGCACAGGGGTCATGAACCGGTCTTACCTGGAACACGCCCCGCACAAAGGCGCCATTGCAGGACGGCGCAATGGCGTCCTGATCTCCAACGGCGATGGCGACGCTGTACCCTACGCCTTGTGGAACCTTGAAGAACGCGGCGTTATGTTCATCAGCCCGGGCGAGAGGGTCTACAAAGGCATGATCATTGGCGAAAACGCCAAGCCGGATGATCTCGACGTCAATCCACTAAAGGCGAAACAACTCACCAATATCCGCGCCGCAGGTAAGGACGACGCCGTCCGCTTAACGCCGCCAAAACGCATGAGCCTGGAACAGGCGATCGCTTATATTGACGATGACGAGTTGGTTGAGGTGACGCCGAAAACAGTGCGCCTGCGGAAAATCGAACTTGAGCCGCACATGCGGAAACGACGCGCAAAAGATAACGTCGACACATGATCGGAAATAAAAAACCGGCGACTGACGCGCCGCCGGTTTCTTATTCTCTTGGTTTAGGTGTTTCTTTGTTATTCCGCGGGAACAAATTTGCTGGTGGAAAACTCCGGATAAGCCGGTGTCCCCGTTTCCGATTCGTCAAGTCCCGAATCTTCCTCACTCGCGCTGGCCCGTATTCCGATTACGAATTTTAACACAAACCAGGCGACCAAGCTGACGGAAAATACGAAGGCGGCGTTGGCGCCGACGCCGACAGCCTGACCGACAAAATTCGCATCGCTATTCGTTAGCGGCACCGCCATGGTCCCCCAGATACCGCAGAACAAGTGGGCGGGGATTGCGCCGACAACATCGTCAACGCGCATGGCTTCAAGCAACGGCGTTGTGACAAAGATAATGCCGCCGCCGATCGCGCCGATCAGCGCCGCCTGCCAAACCGCCGGCGTCAGCGGTTCCGCCGTAATCGCAACCAATCCGCCAATCGCGCCGTTGAGCGCCATCGGCAGATCGATTTTCCCTTTTAACAGGGTACACAGAACAACGACGGTAATCACGCCCGCCGCGGCGGCCATATTGGTGTTGACGAAGATATTCGACACCGCAATGGCGTCATCCAACGTACCAAGCGCCAATTGAGAACCGCCGTTAAAGCCGAACCAACCGAGCCACAGGATGAAGACGCCAAGGGTCGCCAATGGAAGGCTTGACCCGCGAATTTCATTGATTGCTCCATCCGGTCCATATTTGCCGCGTCGCGGCCCTAAAGCGAGCGCGCCGGCCAGTGCCGCCCAGCCGCCGGTCGCATGCACCAGCGTCGAACCGGCGAAATCTGAAAAGCCATAGCGGGCGTCAAGCCATCCGCCGCCCCATTCCCATGACGCCTGAATAGGGTAAATGACGCCAGTCAAAAGTGCGGTGAAAAGGAAAAATGGCCACAGGCGCACTCGCTCAGCAATAGTTCCAGAGACAATCGATGCAGCAGTCGCTACAAAGACCATTTGGAAAAACCAATCGGAGGACGCCGAATAGCCCGTCTCAAGCGCGCTGGAATCATCGGCCGCCCAGGGTTTCAACGTGCCGATCCAGCCGCCCTCTTCCACCCCGTAAATAATATTGTACCCGATGAGCCAAACCATCACCGTGGCTATCGAAAAGAGCGTAATATTCTTTAGACAGATCGTTGCGGCGTTCTTTGCGCGCACAAGACCGGCTTCGAGCATACAAAAGCCCGCCGCCATAAACATCACCACCATGCCCATAATCAAAAACAGCAAAGTGTTGAAAACAAAAGTTGTATCCGGCGCAGCCGCCGTACTGACTTCCGCGGCCGCCGCGACGACCTCGGTAGGCTCCTGTCCGGTCGCTGCGGACAGTCCCACAGACGCGGCTGCAGCCACCCCAAGCGCCAATTTCGTTATCTTATCGTTCATAGACCCCTCGCTTCGTCTTTGTCTGACGCGCCCGTCAGCGTTGTTTGAATCGGCGAAAGCATGACCAGAAAAATACTGCAATGCAATATAATTATCAGCGAATATATGCTCTTTTAGGCAATTTTTTGCGGCTTATACGATTTTTGAGACCAAAAATCGGCTTTTTTGATTATATAATTGCAGTTATATCGCGTACTAAGTGTTGCGTTGCACAAGGTTAACTGGCTAGTGTTCGTCGAAGCGGGGTCAGAAACGCCAGTTCTTTTATGCACCGCGGCGCATCGCGCTGACGGTTCGTTTCAGTGGAGGGGTCCATGGACGGCAATGAAGTCGGGCAACTTTTGTTGCAGGACATTCAAAATAATCTGGCCGTACTTCAGACGGTCGGACTGTTGGCGTCTGTCGTTATTGCAACAGTAGGTGCGGTTCTGGCAGCGCGCGCCGGCGCAATGCTTGGTGAGGCGCGCCACCTTTATTGGCGCATGCGCGACGCGGAAAAAGCGATCTCACAAAAAAGCGGCAGCCGCGGTATTGCGTCAGCGCAGAGCAACGCAACAACGGTGCAAAGGAAACGCCCGCCGCGACGCAATAAGACCGTGATTTAGGCGCCGAAGCCGATGTCGCGAGGACGATCGCCGAACACACTAATCTCTTTTACGAGCGGCTCTTATCCATTTGATCGTGAAGCGGCGAACACCGTTGCAGGCGCCATGCGTCACGATGATGATGAATCCATTCAGTCCCGCTCACGCAACATAGAACTCAATCCCAAGAGAACCACCGCTCAAACGTTGAGTAGCGTAAAGCGCAGTGCGTCGGATGTTGCTGTCATCCCTTTTTACCACCCCAAAACGGGATACGCAGTAGAAGCGCTTTGGGAACTTGCCGCAGCATTTGATCTCGTCGCGACGCAGCTTGTCCCTTATCGACCGGAATATGATTTGGTCATGCTTGCAGACGCGCCCAACGCCGGCGATTTTTCCGATGCGCGTCCAGATATAATCACTACCGAAGCATCACGCGCTGCGTGCGATCGTTTTTCAAGTCGCGCGAGCGCCGCTGGCGCCAGCTTCGCCCTCGCCTATTCCGATGAATTAGCCCTGCAGCAACTACGGCGAGAGTCATCTCGGATGTTCTCGTATAGCGCCGACACAGGCAAAACATTGGTCGCAATGATTGCACCTGCGACGATCACGCGAGACAATCAGGCGCTTACAATCATTCAACGGAACATTGGCGATGTGACGGGATCCGGCGCTTATTTCCTTGGCGTTCAACGCGCAACGGACGAAACAGCGCTTTTTGACAAATATAAAACCACCGATGCGCGCACCCGGTATTTTCACCGACGGATGCGCAGAGTTTTATC
>JBCDAD010000051.1:0-15335 GCA_039186325.1 Pseudomonadota bacterium
GCCGGTGCCGCAAGCTGCAGAATAAGCCTTATTCGTTGTCTTCTGCGTCGGGCACCTCAAATATCTGACCCGGATAGATTAAGTCCGGATCGCGAATTTGATCGGCGTTCGCTTCATAGATAATGGTGTACTGAATACCTTCGCCGTAAGCGCGGCGCGCAATACGCCAAAGGCTGTTCCCCGGCTGCACAACAACGCGACCGTCACGCAAATCCACGTCGCTCGGGTTCACCCGCTCAAACGGCACTTCGATCGCATGGGCGGGCTGCCCCGATTCGTTCAGTTGGACGATCAAAAGCGTATAAATACCGGGGGCGATCGCCGATGTCTCGGATGTGACCTGCCAACGCCCATCCGCGTCGGACGATGTCATCGTGAGCTGCACGTCATTGATGAAGATCTGAACGACACGGTTTGGTTCGGCGCGCCCGGAAAAAATAACAGCGCCCGTTTCATCGTAATCGATAACATCCAGTGTTAACGGACCGATATCATCAGCTTCGATCCATGGCGGTTGGATCACCTCTGTTGCGCCGCCCGGCGTGGTGCGCAACACGAGAGGGCGATCCTGATCGGCCTTCGGCACGGTGATAAGAACAGATTGTTCCGAGGTGATGACCTGCCCGGAGGTTGTCCGCATGGACACCGTCAATTCAACAGGCCCGGACGAAAGAGGCGTTTCTTCTGAGACCACCCATGTTCCGGCGTTGTCGGTCAACGCTTTGCCGAGTTCGTCGCCATTCGCGTAAACCGTGACGCGCGAGCCGGGTTCAGCGCGCCCTGCGATGACGGCAAAACCGTTTCGGTCAACGCGCACAATATCGAAATTCGGAAGCGCCTCTTCCTCCGGCTGCGCATCCGCTGGTTCTTCTTCCGGCGTTATGACCGTCGTTTCCTCAGCCGGCTCTTCTTGTTCAACAATCCTGAAACGCTCGGCAAACTCCCAGGCGATAAAGCCGAGCACAATCAGTAGTAGGAAGATAATTATGACACGCACGGGACCCCGCTCCCATATTCAACCGCTGGTTCGTGAATTAACTTTACCATCAGCGTTTTCTCTGTACAATGCAAACTCAAGACCAAGAAACGCGTAACCCTATGAAATCTCTATGTGTTTACTGCGGCTCGAGATCCGGAAACGAGCCTGAATTCGAAGAAGCGGCGATCGCCATTGGACGCGCGGCCGCGGCCCGGGATTGGCGGATCGTTTATGGCGGCGGGAAAATGGGCCTGATGGGCGCGACCGCCGGCGCAGCGCGCGATGCAGGCGGCGCCGTATTCGGCGTTATCCCCGACTTTCTCGTTGAGCTGGAAGGCATTCTTGACGGCGTCGACCACAAGGTCGTCACGACGATGCATGAGCGCAAAATGCTGATGTTTGAAGAGAGCGATGCAATCGTCACCCTGCCCGGCGGTATTGGTACGCTTGAAGAGCTGATTGAGGTCCTTTCCTGGGCGCGATTATCACTCCATCGCAAACCGATCATCGTCCTTAATCTGAACGAATTCTGGACACCGCTCAAAAGTCTCTTCCACCATATTGTTGATATGGGATTTGCGGACCGCGAATTATTGTCGGATGTGTGTTTCGTCGACAATGTTGAAGACGTCATTCCTGCGGCGGAAGAACGGCTGATCAGCGCGCGGGTCTAACCCAATACGCAATTCAAAAATCAGGCGCGCTTTCCCGATAGGCGCGCAACCGCGCGCTCCCGCCCGATCAAGGCGAAAAGCGCGTCCATTTCCGGCCCCTTGCCGCGGCCGGTCAATGCAAGGCGCAATGGCATAAAGAGTTTTTTGCCCTTCGCGCCGGTCGCGTCCTTGATCGCGCCCGTAAACGCACTCCAACTATCCGGCGTCAACGGCTCGTCCGGAACGACCGCCGCAGCGCTCGCGCAAAATTCTGCATCTTCGATCACCGGATCAATTGGCCCGTTGACGATTTCGCGCCACGCTCCGGCATCGCTTAGTTTTTCGATATTGCCGCGAACCGCCGTCCATAACGGCTCGTCAACGTCCATGGACGAAAGGCGATCAGCGACATCGGCGTAGTCGGTGTCATGCAAGATACGCCCGTTCAGAGCGACCAGGTCTTTCTCGTCAAAGCGCGCCGGCGCGCGCCCGACCCGTTCAATGTCAAATCCTTCGGACAGCGTTTCCAAATCACGTATTGGCGTCACCGGGTCCGCCGTGCCAAGTCGCGCAAGCAGGCTCGTGATGGCGGACGGCTCAAGTCCGTCTTCGCGCATTGCCTCGATCGACAAAGAGCCCAGCCGTTTTGACAGCCCCTGTCCGTCTGCGCCGACCAGCAGCGAATGATGCGCAAAGATCGGCGCTTCACCGCCAAGCGCTTTGAAGATTTCAATCTGCACGCCTGTATTGGTGACATGATCCTCGCCGCGCATCACATGGCTGATTGAGAAATCTCGATCATCGACACAGCTTGGCAGCGTATAAAGGTACATGCCGTCCTCCCGGATCAACACCGGGTCCGAGACGCTTGCCGTATCAACAGTCGTTTCCCCACGGATCAAGTCATTCCACGAGACCGGGTCGTGCGAAAGTTTAAATCGCCAATGAGGTTTGCGGCCATTTTGCTCATGGGCGGCGCGGTCAGCATCACTTTCTTGCAAGCCGGCGCGATCATAAACAGGCGGAAGCCCCCGCGCCCGCTGTAGTTTTCGTTTTCTGTCGAGCTCCTCAGCCGTTTCGTAACACGGATATAGAAGTCCCATATCCTTAAGACGTTCGCGCGCCGCATCATATTCTGAAAACCGCGCGGACTGCCGGGCCGTTTCATCATGCGTCAAACCAAGCCAGGCGAGATCTCTCTTGATGAGGTCTTCATAGGCGTCCGTCGAACGCTCCTGATCGGTGTCGTCTATGCGCAATAAAAATGCGCCGCCGGCGCGCTTTTGGAACAACCAGTTCCATAAGGCCGCGCGAACATTGCCCACGTGAAGTTTGCCAGTGGGGGACGGCGCAAATCGAACCCGGACGCTCATAATTTTCCTCGTCTTTTTGAAGCGCGAGGCCTTAACCGCTTCCCTGCAAACGGTCAAACCAACATGCATCGCCTTCTCTGGCACGCCCTTTGAAACCACTCTGCGTATAGACTTTATTAACCGAGAGGGGTTCTCAGAAAATGTCCCGAATTCGCACAGTTTTCGCCGCCGCCGCCCTGGCATTGGGCGCAACGAGCGCCGCCGAAGCCGCAACATACACGGTGCGCGACAATCCTAATAATGGCGGAAGCGTATTTGCGACCGGTCTCTCCCGCAATATCAATATTGTTTACAATGGCCAAAACCGTCGGGTCGGCGCAGGCGCGTTTGATCTGCAATATGGATCAGATGCCGATGGGTATACGGATTTCCTGACATTTTGCCTGCAGCTTCACGAGACATTGAGCCTGCCGAAGGAACACGAGCGCGTCGCCGATTTTGTCTATTTTGACGAACCGGACCGGACCGCGGTCAGCATCTTGTATAATAACTTCATGACCAGTGCGCTCGGTCTTGCAAACGCAACCTCCGCCGCCGCCACGCAGGCGATCGTTTGGGAGATCGCGGAGGACGGCGCGGATAATTTCAATCTCGGCGCTGGCGACTTTCAACTGCTCACAAACTCCGTTCTGACAACGGCCAATCTGTTCTGGGACACAATTGTAACCGGACAGTTCCAAACGAGTTCGGTAAATGTCTTCGCCGCCGCGGGCACACAGGATTTGATTGTGACGGAAACACCAATCCCCGCCGCGCTTCCGCTCATCCTATCCGGCATCGCCGGCCTTCGTTTATCAGCGCGACGACGAAAAACCGCATAACTGACGACACTTCGCAAAGCACCGAAAAAAGCCCCGCTCGCGGGGCTTTTTTTAACGATCGCGCCATCCATTCGTAATGGGATATCGTCGGTCTCTGCCGAAATTGACGGACGTCACCTTCGGTCCCGGCGGCGATTGCCGACGCTTATACTCAGCGACATAAAGTAAGTGTTCGATCCGGCGAACTGTTTGCTCTTCAAATCCTTCCGCAACGATCGCGCTCACCGCCATTTCCCGCTCAACAAGTCGCTCAAGGATCGGATCCAAAATCTCGTAGGGCGGCAGATTATCGTCATCGCGCTGATCCTCGCGCAGTTCCGCCGAGGGCGGCTTGTCAATAATGCGTTGCGGGATTACCTCTCCCGCTGGTCCGCGCAGGCGCGCCGTCATGCGCGCATTGCGCCACCGACACAAAGCAAAGACATCCAGTTTATAAATATCTTTAAGCGGATTAAAGCCGCCATTCATGTCGCCGTAGAGCGTCGCATACCCAACCGACATCTCCGACTTATTGCCAGTCGTTAAAACCATATCGCCAAATTTGTTGGAGAGCGCCATCAAGATAACGCCGCGCAGGCGCGACTGAATATTCTCTTCAGTCGTGTCTTTCTCGCGCGCCCTAAATAGCGGCGCCAGCATTTCATCGAAGGCGCCGACGCCAGGTTCGATGCTGATTGTCTCGTACTGAACGCCAAGACGGTTCGCGCATTCGGCGGCGTCGTCGAGACTTGATTGCGATGTGTAGCGAGACGGCAGCATCACGCATCGCACCCGGTCCGCCCCAAGAGCGTCAACCGCGATCGCCGCCGTCAGCGCAGAATCAACGCCGCCCGAAAGACCGATAATGACGCCGGGGAAGCGATTTTTCTCTACATAATCGCGAACGGCGAGCGTCACCGCCGCATAGATCATCTCGTCTCCATCGACCCATTCAGCTTGCGGTCCGTCGGTGCAATGCCATCGCCGCCCCTCTCGGCGCCATGTTGTAGAAAAAACGCCGGCCTGAAACTGCGGTGCGCGAAACGCCACATTCCCTTCCGCATTCATGACAAACGCCGCGCCTTCAAAGAGCACTTCATCCTGCCCGGCCAACTGATTGACAAAAAGGATCGCCAGACCGGTCGATAAGGCGCGTGCGCGCGCAGCCTTTGTCCGCTCGGCAATCGCCGTCTCACGAAAAGGAGACCCGTGGGGCGCGATGATGAACTCAGCGCCAGCGGCCGCTAACGCTTCTCCGGCGCCTGTAAGCCACATATCCTCACACACCATGAGCCCGAGCTGCACACCTTTATACGCTATAGGCTCCGGATATTTCGGCCCCGGCGTGAACCGTCGCGGCTCATCGAAAACGCCATAATTCGGTAAACGGACTTTATATCGGATGGCCTTGATCTCGCCATCGGCGGCAAGGATCGCGGCGTTATAAAGCGCGTCGCCATCAGACCATGGCGAACCGATAATAATCGCCGGACCGCCATCGCCCGTCGCCGCCGCCAAAGCGTGAACAGCATCTTTGCACGCACGCTGAAAAGACGGCTTTTTGACAAGATCCTCGGGCGGATACCCGCACACAACCAATTCGCAAAACACGGCGAGATCGGCGCCCTGCTGCGCCGCCTCGTCTCGCGCCCTGAGGATTCGATCTTTGTTGCCGACGATATCGCCGACGACGGGCGCTATCTGTGCGATTGCGATATTCAGAGTATCGGTCATGATTGCAATATCGCGCGCATCGCAAAAAATTCAATCCGCGACGCAGCGGGTTTCAAGCAGAGACGGCAGACACCACGGACGCGCAAATGTGATCAACTTGATCCGGCGTCAAATAGGGATGCATGGGAATCGACAAAATCTCATTCGCCACTGATTCCGTTGCGGGCAATCCGCCTTCAGGCGCGTATTCCTCAAACGCCGGCATCTTGTGCAGCGGGGTTGTATAATAAATCGCCGTGGGGACTGCCAATGACTTCAGCTGCGCCGCAACTTCATCACGATTTTCAACGCATAAAGAATAATATCCGAAGCTCGACACGGCGTCCGGGTGATGATCTTGCAGTCGACTGACCCCGTCCAGGCGCTCGGCATACAGTTTTGCAATCTCGTGGCGCTGGGCGAGCTCTTCATCAAAAATCGCGAGCTTCTCCAACAATACCGCCGCTTGAAAGCTGTCCATGCGTCCATTAAACCCGACACGGATCGATTCTTTACGCTGCGAGCAGGTGCCATGCCAGCGGATCGATTCCCAAACGTCTTTATCATCGGGATTTTGGGAGAAGATCGCCCCGGCGTCGCCATAGGCGCCCAACGCTTTGCCGGGAAAAAAACTGGTCGCAGTTGCGGAAGCGAGATTGCCGACCCATCGATTGCCCAGCTGGGCCCCGAAGCTCTGGGCCCCATCAGACAGAACCCTCAGGCTTTCTTTCGCAGCGATAGCATCGATCGCCGGATAGTCCGCAGGCGACCCAAAAAGATCGACAGGAATAATAATGCGCGGATTGAGTTTGCCTTCGCGTTTGACTGCATCAATTCGACGCTCAAGATCGACAGGATCCATATTAAATGTCGCGGGATCAATATCGACAAAAACCGGTGTGCCGCCCGCCAGCAAGACCGCATTCGCCGTCGCGTTGTATGTAAAGGCTGGAATGAAAACCGCATCGTTTTCTTGCAAATCGAACGACACCAGCGGAATGATCAGCGCCGCGGTCCCGCTGGCGCAGGCTGTAACAGCACGCGCGCCAGTGCGCTCCTGCAGGAGGTCTTCCAGCTCTTCGATTTCCGGGCCGCCAATATAGCGGCCGTGATCCAGCACTTTCTGAATGCGCGCCTCAATATTAGCACGGATTCGGCGTTGTTGCGCTTTCAGATCAATAAAAGCGATCGAACCGGCGTCAGATACCGCAGCGAGAGACAAATTCGCAACGCCGTTCATGCGTATACCTCGCTTTTGTTTGATTCATTTGACGCCGCGCTAATGCGCTTCCGCTCGATCGCCTCAGCAAGGCTGACGGCGCGGGCCCCGTCTCGCCCGCCAATCGGCGGCTCATCGCCGCTGACGATAGCGTCGACAAAACAGGATGCGCCATAAGCGAGCGGGTCACGTGCGCTAACGGGCGCCTGCTCGCCAGCAAAGTCCTGTCGCAACGCAAGGCCTGTTGAATTTTCCAAACTGCGGCCCACAAAATCAAATACGATATCGCCTGCAGCACGCGCATCATTGTAATGCAGGTGGACCTTACGTTCGAGCGCCTGCGCATTTCGATCCGCTGACAGATCAACACGCGCATCGTTATCAAAAACCAGCTCAGCGCGTACATAGTCATTATCACCAGTCGCCGAAGCAACCATTGGCGCACCGCCAAACAAACATAAGGCCAGATCAAGATCATGGATCATGAGATCGAAAACGACGGAAACATCCGTACCGCGACCGGTGGCCGGCGCGTGCCGGACAAAGGACGCTTTCTGCGGCGATACGGAATGGGCAAAGACGCCAACAGACTCAAAGACGAACCGTTCCTGATGGCCAACTTGCAAAACCAGACCCTTGTGTCTCGCCAATGCAGCTAATTCATCTGCACCCGCGGCGGATAGCGCCAAGGGCTTTTCCACAAATACATGCTTGCCCGCATGAAGCGCCTGGCGCGCAAGGCTCTCATGCACGCTGGCCGGCGCCGCAATCACGACAGCGTCAACCTCTTTGAGCATGGAACCGAAATTATCTGTGTGCGCCGCCCCGTGCGCTGCGGAGAGTGATCGGGCGCGGGAGATGTCAGGATCGAAGACAAAGGCGAGCGATGAATGCGCGCCGTCAGCGTATTTCGATGCGTGATAACCGCCGAACACGCCCGCCCCCGCTAGGCCTATTTTTATACGCTTCGTCAACATTTACTCCGGCGCCGCTCTACGGGCGGTCTTTCCCCAAGCTTATAAAGCAAGCATATACAGAGGGTGTAAGCAAGAACATGCGGCGCGCATTGCGAAGTGTTCAAACTATGTTTCGCGCTATTTCACCTGCATAACTGGAACGGCTCTAAAGTCGCCGGGCGTCTTTGAAACGATCCGCGAGAATAAAGGCCAATTCCAGCGCCTGGCTGGCGTTCAGCCTGGGGTCGCAATGCGTATGGTAGCGCGAGGACAGGTCGGCTTCCGAAATCTCCTGAACGCCGCCTAAACATTCTGTCACATCCTGGCCGGTCATCTCGAAATGGACGCCGCCGGGATAAGCGCCCTCCGATTTACAGACATCAAAAAACGCATTGACCTCAGCCAGTACATCATCGAACCGCCGCGTTTTGTAGCCATTGCCCGTTTTGACCGTATTGCCGTGCATTGGATCGCAGGACCAAACCACCGATTTTCCCGCGCCTTGGATGGCTTTGACCAGTTGCGGCAGCCCCTCTGCGACTTTGCCGGCGCCAAACCGCGCGATCAGCACGATCCGGCCCGCATCATTATCGGGGTTCAGGATATCAATCAGGCGCAGCAGGTGATCAGGTTCAAGGCTGGGTCCACATTTCAGGCCGATCGGGTTGCCGATCCCCCGGCAGAACTCAACATGGGCGCCGTCGGGCTGTCGCGTGCGATCGCCGATCCACAGCATGTGCGCGGAGGTGTCATACCAATCGCCGGTTGTGGAATCCACGCGGGTCATCGCCGCTTCATATCCGAGCAACAGCGCTTCGTGGCTTGTATAAAAATCCACCTCGCGGATCGCCGGAACTTCAGCGGCCGTCACGCCGCAGGACTTCATGAAGTTGATCGATTCAGAAATTTTGTCCGCTAGCGACCGATATCGATCCTCCTGCGGATTGTCGGAAACAAACTCCAAATTCCAGCGATGGACATTATTGAGGTCCGCATATCCGCCGGTTGCAAATGCCCGAATGAGATTGAGCGTCGCAGCTGACTGTCCGTAAGCGCGCAGAAGACGTTGCGGATCAGGAGCCCGGGCGTCCGGATCAAATTCCATCGCATTGATGTTGTCGCCGCGATAACTCGGCAACACGGCGCCGTCTTTTTCCTCCGTCGGCGAAGACCGGGGTTTTGCAAATTGCCCTGCGATCCGACCGACTTTGACGACCGGCATGGATGCGCCAAATGTCAGCGCCACAGCCATCTGGAGCAGGACGCGAAACGTGTCCCGAATATTATTGGGATGGAACTCTTTGAAACTCTCAGCGCAATCGCCGCCCTGGAGCAAAAACGCCTCGCCATTCGCGACATCGGCGAGTTTTGACCGCAATGTACGCGCTTCACCGGCAAACACCAGCGGCGGATACCCGGTCAATTCATCCTCAACAGCGCGCAAGGCGTCCGGGTCCGGATAGTCTTCCGGAATATGTTTCGCCGGTTTGTCCCGCCAGCTTTGGGGCGACCAGGTCATGATTTTTCGTATACTCCATTCACGCGGACCAAAGACCCTAGCCCGCCGCCGAATTGGCTGCAATCAATTGCGCCTGTGGCGCATTCGCCGTAACGCCATCACCGCAAATTGAACAGATCAGATTGCGGCGCGGACAAAAAAACTGATAAGCCTGCAGGCAAATTTGGAGGTGCGATATGACCATTCGGAAGACAAAAGCCGCTTTTGCAGTTGCGCTTGCGGCGATGACAACGTCAGCCGCCCAGGCCCAACGTGACTTTTCGGCTGTTGAAATCGAAACCACCGAAGTTGCGGACGGCATCTATATGCTGACCGGCGCCGGCGGCAATATGGGCCTTCTTGTGGGAGACGACGGCGCCATCCTGATCGATGATCAATTCGCCCCGCTGACGGAAAAAATTGCAGCAGCGATCGCCGACGTCACCGACCGGCCGGTCAAATTTCTTTTCAACACACACCATCATTTTGATCATACGGGCGGCAATGAGAATTTTGGAAACGCCGGCGCCCTGATTATCGCCCATGATAATGTACGCAAATGGTTATCCGGCGGCTCGGTATCCGATTTCGGCGAAACACCGCCTGCGCCGGAAGTCGCCTGGCCGGCCGTAACATTTTCTGACACCGTCACTTTTCACATGAACGGTCAGGACATTCACGTGTTTCATCCGGAGAACGCACATACGGATGGCGACGCGATCGTTTTCTTTAAAACCGCCAACGTCATCCACATGGGCGACGTCTACTTCGCTGGCGCATTCCCTTATATCGACGTCAATGGGGGCGGTTCGGTGACTGGCGCCATCGCAGCGCTTGAAGGCGCTGCGGCGATGATTGACGACGACACGGTTGTGATCCCGGGACATAATGAGCTGGCGACGAAATCCGACATGGTTGAAACGATCGCCATGCTTAGGGACGTGTCGGCGCGCGTGCAGGCGCTGATCGATGACGGGCTCGACGAAGAGGCGGCGATTGCCGCAGATCCGTTGGCTGATCTTTCGGACAAATGGGGCGCCGGATTTATCGACAGCGCGCAGATGACGCGGATCGCTTACCGTTCCTTGTCCGCATCATAAAGCGCGGGCGGCGCGCCGGCGGCCACAGCCTGTAATAAGCCTCATCCTCTTACACAAAAGGACGCCCGCATCGCTGCGGGCGCCAGTCGTCAGGGAACTCTTGGCGGTCTGAAAAATCAGTCGAGTTCGACAGAGATCTCGCCGGAACGCCGGATTTTGCAGGTCGCAACTTTCTTGTCGCCGCCATCTATCGGGCGCAATTCCAACACAACACGTTTTGTCGATCCGCCGCCGCCAGCGACGAATTTCACGCGGTGGCTGTCAACATCGGCAAGGCCCTGATTCTCAATAGCGGCCGTGCAGATGTCGATGCGCTCGCCCCATTCGGAAGCGGCAGCGGGAAAGGCGGCGCCGGCGACACATGCGACGGCGATAATGGTTCCAAGCGTTTTCATGTAAGTGCTCCATTCGTAGCGTGAACGATAACGAAAAGTCCTTTTTTGCCATCAAACCTTTCGTTCTTTATATTTTTTACTATATGTTTTTAAAGTATCAAGTCTTTTTTTGGATAAATTGCAGTTCCTTGCTATGGTGCTGAAAAATGGGCGGAAAACCGTCCTCGCGGAGGAAATGTCGGAATGGCGCGGACCTACAACCAAGAGTGTATTCTAGCGCACGCCCTAGATTTGCTGGGCGAGCGATGGACATTTTTGATTATTCGGGACCTTTTTTTGGGGCCCCAGCGCTTTGGCGACCTTCAGGCGACGTTGCCCGGGATCGGAGCCAATCTTCTAAGCAAGCGCCTCAAAGAATTAACGGAAGCCGGCCTCATTGAAGCGCCCGATGCGACCGGACCGAATAACAGATATCGCCTTACCGAATATGGCGAAGGCCTTCGGCCAACGATCCGAAATCTTATGCGGTGGTCTGTGCACTACTTCAAAACGCGCACGCAGACGTCGCCGGCCAAGGCCTGTATTTATTCTGATGACCTCATGCCGGATACGGTCGCGCTGGCCATTGAATTATTCTCAGATGACGTGCGCGACGAAAGCCTGAATTATGTCGCCCACGCCTATATCGATGATTATCCGTATACGCTATTTTACATGAACGGCCAAATGACGGCCCGCCGCGGCGTTGATGCGCCTGCGGTTGCGTGTCTTTCCGGCTCCGTTGCGGACCTGATGAAAGCCCTGCGCTACGATATCGACACTGAGGAGGCGCGCCGCCGCCTGAAACTGGAAGGCGACCCGCGGGCAACCGAGCACCTCCTGAAATGCATCTCTCATCTGGAACACCAGCAGGTCGAAGCGTTGGATGTTCACGAGCATCGCATCGCAACGTCATAGTCGGCGCCGACCGGTATCTTGATTTTCGTCACGCAAACCCGTCTATTCGTCGCAAAGCATCTAGTCCATCTGCCAGTGGACGTCCAAAAATGGCGTGGCGATGGCAGGGGCAATTTCAGAACAACAGATTGTTGAAGATCCGCAATGGTTGCCGGATCGCTATAATTTTGAGCGCGACGAAATCACCTTCGCATGTCTCGATCGTGCAGCGCTCACCCGATCCGCTTTTCTCGATGAGCGCAAGGACGCGCTGTCGGCTGGCGGCGCCACGGCGCCCGTTTCCGCACTGGCGCCGTTCTTGAAGCCGAAAATCCGGCCGGTTTACATTTTTCACTCTGCTTTTTGTTGTTCGACTTTAATGGCCCGCGCCCTCGATCATGAAGGCAAGGTCTTGTCGCTCAAAGAGCCCCGCATTCTGAATGATCTCGCCAATGCGTGGCGGACGCAAAATCAGGCGGACGCGCGCCAGCGCATTTTGAACGCCCTGTCTGTCGTCGAAACACTTCTCGCCCGGCCCCATATCGGGGATGAGCATGTGCTGATTAAACCGACAAATGCGGCGAACAATCTGGCGCCCCTCGTCGCACGCAGCGGCGCGCGCACGCTCTTTCTTTATGGCGGCCTTACCGACTTCCTCGTTTCGGTCATCAAGAAGGGCGAAGCGTGCCGCGCCTTCATACGCAAACAGTTTTCGATATTCGCCATGGATGAAACCGCAGCGGGCCGAATTCCCGCACCACAGTTAGTCCGCTTTACTGACTTGCAAATTGCAGCGCTTGTCTGGCGTCATCAGCTGGAACTCTTTCAGCATATTCTTGAAACAGATGAACGCGGTGGGCCGGCGTCCCTGGATTTCCTGCAACTACTGGACGCGCCCGCCCGCACCCTTCAAATTGTGGCGCAGCATTTCGACTTGCCCATTTCGAGCGAAGACGTATCGAATGCGGTCAACGGCCCGGTCTTCCTCACGGACGCCAAATTCGCCGACAAGGCGTATGGCGCGGCGCAACGCCAAAAAGATGTGGACACGATCCTCGGTCGCCACCGGGACGAAATCGCCGGAATCGAAAACTGGGCGATGAACCTGACCCTCGACCGACCCCTCGCCCCGACCCCGCCAAGACCATTGATTGCCGCTTAGAGCGAGGCTCCTGGGCTCCGGATCTGTAATTTGTTCCGCTTTAGCGGTTATCCGTCGAGGCGCCTTATCGGCTCCGGCCCAACTCGTTGCCGGGGGTCCCGTAAAGTCCCCGCCCTTAGTTACGTTAAATGCCGCCAAATCCCCATGGCTCGTGAACGAAAATGTAGCCTTCGCGATCAATGATGTAATAATTTGGATGGTTGCCGCCATATTCACCGGCGCGCAGATTCTCGACGACCATTTGATCATTGATATAAAGGGGAAACGTCTTGGACTTCCAATCGATGTCGAACGATTTCTCCGGTATCAACACCAGTTGCTCTGTGATTTTTCTGCTTCTGTCGAATTCCTTATGCACAAGGTAATCCGGTCCCGGACGAAAAAAATCGCCGCCGCAAGCGATCATGCCTTTCCACGCCTCGCCAACCAATATCCGGCGTGGATAGGCGTCGGCGGGCGTCGTGATCGGCGTCGCCGTCGATTTTGAACGCGGTAAGAACGGGTAATGATCTGCAATAACTTTGTTTCTTGTGGTGCTAAGCCGTATGTATCCGCTATTGTTGCGATTGACGGCCCCATAGGCGCCCCCATGTGTACTCAGATGATCGTTGAGCACACGCCCAGAAAACACGGGGCCTGCTTCTTTGAATATGCCTCGAATCCATTTCCAGGCCCCCTTGTGAACCAGGTAACGCCCATCGTCCGACACAAAATTATACTCAGGTGAAGCCGCCCAAATCTGTTCAATGAGGTCTTTCGGGGCGGGCACGCGCACATATCCATTACAACTATTGGTGATATCTTCGCCGGTTGCGCTAAGCGACTTTACAAACGCACTATGCTCTCGCGGTCCATTGGTATATGAGTAACCCCAGGGCCCCGGAAGTTGGCCGATCTGCGAATATTCAGCTTCCGCCTTGGCGCGCCATGCTTTCCAATCGTCAAAGCTCGCCTCGGTGATCGATGCGCCATTGAAAATGAGCTTTGAGTTTGTGTTGTAATAGGCGTCTTCGGTAGCGTAGCCCCAGCCAAAGGAAAGGTCCTTTACATCGTCAAACCAGATGATGAATGGGAGAAGGTCGTCAGGAACCCTTGGCGCTCCATCTCGGGGGCGCGTAAAACCATTTTCACAAACGGAGCGATAAGTCCGCATCAAAATGGCGCCGCCATCGGATGTCGGCTGAACCATCGCCAATGGGTGGGTGCTCACCCGGGTCGACGGTCCCGTATATCGCCAGTGGGTAACTTGCGCCCCGCAAGAAACAACAAAATCAAATTCTATCGGCTCGCCGGTCTCCCGCACGGTGTAAGACGCCTGAAGGCGATAATGACGATAGCCCGGTTTCTCAACATGTCTTTTGACAAAAAAGCTGCCATTCCAAATCGACAACACGCCGCCGCCAGAACCATCACATGCGACGAGAAGAAAGGACGTGAGTAATATTGAAAGCAGGCGGATCAGAATTCCTGAATTCTCCCGATAAATATTTGGCATATGCACGTCTCCGTTGAACGCTCTACCGGCAGCCCTCAGATGGCAGCGGTCGCCGTTCAAATACGTCCCTCTTTTGCTTTTTTTGTCGGCAAGTCCTGTTCAATCTCCAGCCCAAAATTCCGCGGGTGATACGCGAACAATATTATTGCGCGGTGAATTAAGGCACTCTGAACGCCGACGCCGAATCTCTACGCCGGAACGGTGGGTCGCCCATTTTCTGCGCTGTCAAAAAATCCGGGTCTCCAAGGCGCGCCTGCCCTCGGGCGTGCCCCGGGGGACCCGTGGGTCCATGGCGTCACAACATCCTATTTCTCAGTAGGAAGAGATATCGATTTATAGATTCCCGTCGACGGTTCCGCGTCCGTCAACCCGCGGGAATGACATACAGAAATTAGCATGGACGCCACGGTCAAGCCGTGGCGAGTCGCCGGATGAGAGGCAGTCGGCTTTCGGCGAACAGAATCTTTCGGCTGCGACGTCAATATTTTGTTTCTGCCGCTGTCAACGAGACCCGACTCCCCACGGCGAAGACCGTGGGGTCCATGGCGCTGAACCATCTGCGAATTCTGTTCGCAGCGATATCGAATGATGGATTCCGTCGACGGTTCCGCGTCCGTCAACCACCTGAATGACACCTTCCGAGCAGCGATAGACCCCTCAAATTCTCCACGAAAACCGCGTCGTTACCCCCGCGCACGCGGGGGTCCATAGCGCCAAAATCGGGGACGCCACGGGCGGGGCCGTGGCGAGTCGCGTCCTTCAACAAAACCACCAGCCACATCCGACTCCCCACGGCGAAGACCGTGGGGTCCATGTCGTCATAGCATCCTAATTCTCAGTAGGAAGAGATATCGATTTATAGATTCCCGTCGACGGTTCCGCGTCCGTCAACCCGCCGGAATGACACCTTCCGAGCAGCGATAGACCCCTCAAATTCTCCACGAAAACCGCGTCGTCACCCCCGCGCACGCGGGGGGGAGCGTTCACGGTTGAAGTGCAACGGTTGATCATAAGTTATTAAACGCTTCTTGTGGAGTTTTAAAGCCGAGGCATTTTCTTGGCGTTCTGTTGTAGGCGTTGAACACCTTTTTGATTTTCCCGTCGGGCAAGGCGGCA
>JBCDAD010000052.1:0-15212 GCA_039186325.1 Pseudomonadota bacterium
GATGCGCATACCGATTTTATCTTCGCTGTTGCAGGCGAGGAATTTGGCTTTGTGTTGTGTGTTTTGATTATCGGTTTGTTTGCTTTCTTTGTTATTCGAAACCTCGTTATCGCCGCTGGTTTGCGCAGTCTTTTTGCGCAATGCGCGGTGTGCGGCCTTTCTGCGATGATTGGCTTTCAGGCCGCTATTAACATTGGCGTTTCGTTGCGCGCCCTACCTGCCAAAGGCATGACGCTTCCCTTCATCTCATACGGAGGTTCGTCATTATTGGCGACGGGCCTGACGATCGGGCTGATGATCGCGCTATCGCGCAAATCAAACAGTGCATATCGGCGAAAAGAAATTATGCCATGACCTCATCGTCGCGAAGAATGATCGTTTTGGCTGCGGGCGGCACGGGCGGTCATATGTTTCCCGCTGAGGCGCTGGCGGGCGAAATGCGATCGCGCGGCTGGCGCGTCGTGCTGGCGACCGACAAGCGCGGATTGAGATTTGCGGAGAACTTTCCTTGCGAGCGCCATTTCTTGATTTCTGCCGGAACGCCCTCGATCGGCGGTCCGATCGCCAAAGGCGCCGCCGCTTTTTCGATCATTCGCGGCGTGCTCGACGCTCTTGGGGAATACCGACACGACAAGCCGGACTTCGCCGTCGGTTTTGGCGGATATCCTTCACTCCCCGCGATGAAAGCCGCCTCGTTTTCGGGAATTTCTTATGGCGTTCATGAGCAAAACGGCGTTTTAGGGAGGTCAAACAGACTGTTGGCGCGGAGCGCGTCATTTGTTGCGCACGGTTTTCCGCTGCTCGAAAGAACGCCCGGAGGCGTTTACACCATTGAGACCGGAAATCCCGTTCGCCAAACGGTTCTTGATGCGGCGGCTGCTCCTTTGGCGATCGATGAGGGGTCACCGATCAAATTACTGATTTTTGGCGGTAGTCAGGGTGCATCGCTTTTTTCAGCGGCGCCGACTGAAGCGATCTCTCGTTTGCCGGACGAATTGCGCGCGCGTTTGTCTGTTACCCACCAGGCGCGAGCCGATGATTTAGAACAGATCCGAAACGCTTACGCCAACGCCGGGGTTGCGCATACGGCCGAGCCCTTTTTTGATGATTTGCCCCGACGCATGGCGGCGTCGGATCTTGTTCTTGCGCGCGCCGGCGCTTCGACTGTTACGGAACTGGGGATCATCGGGCGTCCGTCAATACTGGTGCCGTTAAAGATCGCGATGGACGATCATCAGCTCGGTAATGCACGTGTTTTGGAAGAGCGAGGCGCCGCGCGTTTGATACCCGAAGATGATTTTTCGGCAGATACGTTCCGCCGCGAAATCGCCGCCCTTCTTAGCGATCCGGCGGCGCTTCAGAAAATGGCGATTGCGGCGAAAGGTAGTGTAATGATGAACGCAACAGAAACTCTGGCGGATTTAGTAGAAGAAACCGTAGACCAGAAGCTCGCCGCATAGCCGCGACCATGACAACAAAACCTCTGTATACTGATCCAAAACGTATCAAAGTCCGGCTGCCGTTCGGCGTCGGCGTCGTCCATTTTGTAGGGATCGGCGGGATTGGCATGAGCGGGATCGCGGAAGTCATGCACAATCTCGGATATGAGGTGCGTGGATCGGATATTTCGGCTGGCGCAAATGTTCAACGTTTGCGTGATATGGGGATTGCTGTTTCTGTCGGACACGCGCCTGACAATGTCCGGGGAGCGGAGGCTGTCATTATTTCTACCGCAATTCACCGCGACAACCCGGAGGTTGCGGCTGCTCGTGCAAGGCACATCCCTGTCGTTCGCAGGGCCGACATGTTGGCGGAATTGATGCGGTTAAAATGGACCGTCAGCGTCGCCGGCACCCACGGAAAAACGACGACAACGAGCATGGTCGCTGCATTGTTGGACGAGGCGAAACTTGATCCGACAGTGATCAATGGCGGCGTGATCAACGCCTACGGGGCGAACGCCCGCCTTGGCGCCGGCGATTGGATGGTTGTGGAAGCGGACGAATCTGACGGGACGTTCATTCGCCTACCGACGACCGTGGCAATTGTGACAAATATCGATCCGGAACATCTCGATCACTGGGTGGGGTTTGATAATCTTCGCGACGCATTTGACACCTTTATCGAGAACGTCCCGTTTTATGGATACGGAATTGTTTGTCTCGACCATCCGGAAGTGCAGGCGTTGGTTGGGCGGGTTACTGATCGAAAACTCATTACCTATGGGGCGAATCCGCAAGCCGATGTTCGAGCCGAGAATGTTAGATTTGAGGCGGGCGTGTCTATTTATGACATTGTTTTTCGGGAGCGCGGCCGGGAGAAAGATCGCATACCCGATGTCTCGCTCCCGATGCCTGGAATGCATAATATCCTGAATTCCTTACCGGCGGCCATCGTCGCGCGACGTTTGGGGGTTACAAACGCTCAAGTAAAAAGCGGCCTTTCGTCTTTCGCAGGCGTCAAGAGACGGTTTACCAAGGTTGGAGAGTGGAACGGCGCTTCCATAATTGACGATTATGGACATCATCCAGTGGAGATCGCGGCGGTCCTGCGCGCTGCGCGAAATGTTGCGGCGGGAAAGGTTATCGCCGTCGTTCAACCGCATCGGTTTTCCAGGCTACGGGATTTGTTTGATGATTTTTGCGCCTGTCTGAATGAGGCGGATGTTGCGCTTATTACGGAGGTATACGCCGCGGGTGAGACGCCGATTGACGGCATGGATCGCGATGCGATGGTCGCCGGTCTAGCTTCCCATGGGCACCGAAACGCGATCGCCGTCGAGGCGCTTTCTGACCTTCACAAGCAAATTGCGCCGCTTGCAGAACCCGGCGACTATATCGTCATGCTCGGCGCCGGCGATATCACCAAATACGCAGGCGAGTTAGCCGGCGCATTGTCGTCGCTGGAGCATTAAGGTGACGATGAACGCAGAGCAACTGCCCACTGTGCGCGGGACGTATCTTGGGAACGCGGACCTTTCGGCGTTGACCTGGTTCCGCGTTGGCGGCCCCGCAGATGTCCTTTTTCAGCCCAAAGACGAAGATGATTTGTCGGCGTTTCTGGCGGAGCTTGATCCTGCCATACCGGTCACAACCCTTGGCGTGGGGTCAAATACGCTGGTCCGCGATGGCGGCGTTCGGGGCGTGGTCATTCGGCTGGGCGGCGAATTTGGGAAAATCGAGATTGATGAAACGCGTGTTTATGCTGGCGCTGCGTGCCTGGATGCGCAAGTCGCAAAGCGTGCAGCCCGGGCGGGCGTTGCTGGCCTTGAGTTTTTTCGGGGGATTCCGGGAACCATTGGCGGTGCGTTAGCCATGAATGCGGGCGCCTATGGCAGTGAAACAAAAGATGTTCTCGTAGAAGCGACAGCGATCGACCGCAGCGGCCGAAAGCATATCTTCACCTGTAAAGATATGCGTTTTTCCTATCGACATTCCGATCCAGGCGAAGGATTGGTTTTCACAAGCGCGTTGTTCAGGGGGCGCCTTGATGAGCCGTCGTTGATCGAGGCGCGCATGAAAGAAATCATGGAGACGCGCGAGCGCACGCAACCGATCCGGGAGCGGACCGGCGGGTCAACCTTCGCCAATCCGGACCCAGCGCTTTCCAACGGGCGCAGCGCATGGCAACTCATTGACGACATCGGCGGTCGCGAACGCGTCATTGGCGACGCGCAGGTCTCCGGTCGGCACTGCAATTTCATGATCAACCGAGGAAACGCAACCGCAGAAGACCTTGAAACGCTAATTGAGTCCCTGCGTAAGGATGTCTTAACGAAGACAGGCGTGGAGTTGCGCTGGGAAATTCGTCGCATCGGCGAGAAAGCGTAAGAGCCATGAGAAAGTATCAACGCGTTGCAGTCATCAAGGGAGGGTGGTCGCCAGAACGCGACGTCTCCCTGAACTCCGGCGCCGCGGCCGGACTTGCTCTGCAAGACGCGGGCTACGACGTTGTCGAGATAGACGCGAGCCGAGACCTATCGGAAGCTTTGGTCGCGGCGAAACCGGATGTCGTATTTAACGCCTTGCACGGTCAATGGGGCGAAGACGGTTGCGTGCAGGGCTTACTTGAAGTCATGGGACTGGCCTACACCCATTCCGGCGTGCTTGCTTCGTCGCTCGCGATGGACAAGCAGCGCGCAAAAGCCGTTTTCGAAGACGCCGGAATTGCGACGCCGCCCGGACGTATCGTTAGTCGGGCGGAGGCCGCGGCCGGGCGTGTCATGGAGCCGCCCTACGTTATCAAGCCAAATGCGCAAGGGTCCTCGGTTGGCGTCTATATAATTCGCGCGGGTGATAATCGTCCGCCAGCTGAGTTAACGGCAGCCGACTGGACGTTAGGCGATGATGTGCTCGTGGAAAAGTTCATCCCGGGGCGCGAATTAACGGTCGCTGTGATGGGCGAGCGCCCTCTATGTGTGACGGAGATCACGACGTCGCTGGCGTTTTACGATTACGAAGCAAAATATGCTGACGGCGGATCTAAACATATGCTGCCGGCCGACCTTCCGAAGACAATCGAAAAACAATGCCTGGAGTTGGCCTTGCGTGCTCATCAATCGCTGGGGTGTCGCGGGCTCTCTCGCGCTGATTTCCGATATGATGAGAATGCAACAAACGACAAGCTGGTTTGCCTTGAGGTGAATACGCAACCCGGCCTGACGGCTACGTCTCTTGCGCCGGAACAGGCGGCGCATCTAGGGATCTCGTTTTCGCAATTGTGCTCTTGGATGGTGGAGGATTCTTCATGCCAGCGGTGAAAAAGAAATCCAAGAAAAAGGCGACAAAACGCAAGACGACCGCGCGGGGCAAGTCGCAAGACCGGAATAGATGGCGAGATCTAACCGAACCTTTCGCCAATATTCGCGGCGCGGCAATGGCGGCTGCGTTAGCAGTTCTTGTGCTCTCTATGGGTGTTGCATGGATCGGGGGATATTTTGGTCGAGCGGCTGGATTTGCCTCAGACGTAGCTGGCGGCATTTCCATTGCGTCGGGGTTTGAAATTGAAAAAGTGACGGTGCGAGGCTTGGACCGGACGAGCGAGGCTGATCTGTTAACGGCGATCGGTCCGATTCTCGGCGCTTCAATATTGCATTTCGATCATCACGCTGCGCGGGCCCGGGTGCAGGAACTTGGCTGGGTTCGCGATGCTGCGGTTTCGCGCTTATTGCCAAACACAATCAACATTTCTGTTCGGGAGCGGCGTCCCTCAGCGGTGTGGCAAATGTCCGGAGACCTTTTTCTGATTGACCGATTTGGGGCGGTCATCGATGAGGTAAACGCTTATGAGTATTCCAACATGCCGCTGATTGTGGGCGCAGGCGCGCCTGAATCAGCTGCAGGCCTGATCATGGCCTTGGAGAAAAATGATAATCTTCATGCCAAAACGGCCGCCCTTGTGCGTGTCGGCGATCGACGCTGGAATGTCCGGCTGAAAAACGGAATTGACATTAAATTGCCGGAGAATAATGCGACGGGTACGTTGGCGAAAATCGAAACGCTGCATCACGCATACGGAATACTTGACGACGAAATCGAATTTATCGATTTTCGAAACGATGAACGTGTTGTTATCCGGCGCATAGGAGCGGCCGAAGACGAACCGGCAAATTTCGATACGCAATAACAATAGCTCAAGACATTCTATCGGAAGGAGTATTCGGGTTTGGGTGTTGTCAGATTTCCAAAACCACCGCGGCGAGCGACCGAATTCGAAGCTGTGATTGATATCGGCGGTTCGAAAGTTGTTTGTTTTCTGGTGCGAGAGGGAGAGCCCGGCGACTTTGCGACATCAGAAGTTCTGGGCGTTGGTCATAGCGGATTTGCGTTGCGTGAGAACCGGCTTCCGGACATTTCTGCGGTCGAGGGCTCTGTGCGTATCGCCGTCGACGGCGCGGAGCGAATGGCTGGACGGCGGGTCAATGACGTTACGCTGTCGGTGAGCGGACGTTTCTTGCGCACGCGGCGCGTTGGCGTAGACCTTGAACTGGATGCGGGGGTAATAACGGAAGAGGATATCGCGGAATCGCTCGCGGCGGGCGCCGGAACCGCAGTTCCTGATGGATTCTCGCTGGTCCATGCGCTGCCAGTTTCGTTTGCGGTCGACGGTGAACAATATTTTGCGGAACCCGTCGGACTGGTTGGCGACTCTCTATCAACCGAAATGGTCGGCGTAAGTGCAAGAGAGAGTCTTCTGGAGAATTTCTCTGAATTGATGTCTCGTTGCGACTTGAACGTTCGCCGTTTCGTCGCATCGCCGATCGCTGCAGCCGCTTCAAGCCTCGATCCGGACGAATTGGAACTTGGTGTCGTGCTTATTGACCTTGGCTCTGCATCCACCGAATTCATTGTATTTGATCACGGCGCCGCGATTGACATGGGCGGTATTCCGATGGGGGGATCCCTAATTACCAACGATATCGCGAAGATTTTTGGCGCATCGCTCGCTTCGGCGGAACGCATCAAAACGCTGCATGGGTCAGCCCTTCACGGGCCCGGCGATGAGCATCGCTTCGTCGATATCGAATTGCTTGGTGAGCAAGGCGAAACTATGCGCACCTCCAAAGCTGAAATCACCGATATTATCCGTCCGCGACTGGAAGAAATATTCGAGCTTATTGATCGGCGTTTGCCAAAAGATCCGGCGCAGCGGAGCGGCATCCGCCGCGCTGTTTTGGTTGGTGGGGGAAGTTTACTCCTTGGCGCAAACGAAATTTGTGAACGCGTACTTGGGTTGAAATGCCGGGTTGGAAGGCCGGTTTCGCTATACGGAGCGCCTGAGGCTGTCGCCGGACCCGGCTTTGCGACATGCGCCGGTCTTGCGCTCTATAATCGGATATTAAAATTGCGTAGCGGCGACGATTTGGGGTTGGCTGCGAATCGGCAATCAAGCTATCGGCGGACGGTGACCGGTCTCGCCAATTTCGGCGCTTGGTTTCGGTCAAGATTCTGAAGATTCCGAACGCGGAATTTTTTAAAGTTAATGGCCTGTTAACCTTTTGGTAAGGGTTCTGAACGATTCTTTAACGGACGGGTAACCATGCCGGGACGCCCTCCGAGACAGATGTATTGAAGCGGAGAAATTCATGCCGATAAACCTTAGCGTTCCTGAAATGACCGAGTTAAAACCGCGGATCACGGTTATTGGCGTTGGCGGCGCAGGCGGTAACGCCGTTAACAACATGATTGAAAGCGCTCTTGAAGGGGTCGAGTTTGTTGTCGCCAATACAGACGCACAAGCGGTCGGGTTGGCCAAAGCGGAAAAGCGTATCCAACTTGGCGAACGAACGACACAAGGATTGGGCGCAGGCTCCGTACCTGAGGTCGGTAAGGCGGCTGCAGAGGAATCGCTCGACGAAATTCTTGAGCATATCGGCAACGCCCACATGGTTTTTGTTACAGCCGGTATGGGTGGCGGCACTGGCACGGGTGCGGCGCCGGTCATCGCCAAGGCGGCAAAAGAGCGCGATATTCTGACGGTTGGCGTCGTGACTAAGCCGTTTCATTTTGAGGGTGCGCGCCGTATGCGGATCGCAACAGCGGGCATAGAGGAGCTTCAAAAACACGTTGATACGCTCCTTATCATTCCGAACCAAAACCTGTTTTCGATCGCGAATGAGCGCACGACCTTTCACGAGGCGTTTGCAGCGGCAGACCAGGTGCTCCACTCCGGCGTGCGCGGGATCACGGATCTGATGGTGATGCCGGGTCTAATTAATCTGGACTTTGCCGACGTTCGCACAGTCATGAGCGAAATGGGTAAAGCGATGATGGGGACCGGTGAAGCGGAAGGCGAAAAGCGCGCGATTGAAGCGGCCGAAGCCGCCATCTCAAATCCCTTGTTGGATGAAGTATCCATGAAAGGCGCACGGGGCGTGCTGATTAACATTACCGGCTCCATGGATATGACGCTGTTTGAAGTTGATGAAGCGGCGAACCGTATTCGTTCTGAGGTTGATCCTGAGGCGAACATCATTGTCGGGTCGACATTTAATCAGGAGCTTGAGGGCCGGGTGCGTGTGTCTGTTGTGGCGACCGGCATTGATATCAGTGAGCAGGATGCGTTTCGTCCTCAGGTAAAGACAAATGCCGCAGCGGTCGCGCGTCCTTGGCGTGAGACGGCGAGCGCTCCGCAACATGAAGCGAATTCTGCGCCAGCGACCAATCCCATTCCCGTTGCAACAAGCGTCTCCGCATCACCGATACAACCCACATCGAGAACGCTTGCTGCCGAGAACCCTGTCGGAGAAGTTCACGAACGCATTCGCAAAATGCTGACAGAAGGAGCCGCCGGTGCGGACGTGGTAGCGGCAAAGTCGTCAAAACCGCTCCAGTCGGTGCCGGCATCCGGGGGGGGCGGGCAGATTGTTGGTGGTGGCCCGCGCAAGCCCGCCGGAAATCCATTTCGCGGGGCGCAGGAGATCGGCAAGCATTCGCTTGAAGCAGCGGTTGATATGTTCAAATCATTGGGGACACCGCCGGCGCAAGGCAAAGATATTGCGCCGCCAAAGGCGTCAGAACCAGCCAAGCCGGCCGCGACAATGCGTGGTGATCTGTTCGATGACCCGAATGACGCCGAATTGGAGATTCCGTCCTTCCTGAGGAAGAAAAAGACGGGCTGACAAGAGTTTAATGATCATTGAGATGAGCGCCGCGGAATATCCGCGGCGTTTTCTATTTTTTTCAGGTCCGCGCAACAATTCGAAATAATGCTTTACCAAGCGACCTCGTGCGTTTTCCCCAGTTTTGGTCATACTCAATGAGAAATCTAATCTTGCTGGCTTGGGGAAAGCGAGACCAATAGACGGGGAACTAAATGGGGGCTGCAGCGCAGAATACCTTGGCCGCGCCTGTCACGCTTCAGGGTGTCGGGCTTCATTCAGGAATTGATTGTCGGATTACGGTATCGCCGGCTGATCCCGGCGAAGGTGTTCTTTTCGAGCGCACTGACCTTTTAAACGGGGCGCGACAGCACCGTTTTATCAAGATATCTCCGGATCGGGTGACCGCAACGAGCCTCGGAACAACGATTTCAAATCAACACGGGGTATCGGTCGCAACCATTGAGCATCTGATGGCTGGTCTGGCCCTTTGCGGCGTTGACAATGCAATCATCCAGGTGAGCGGGCCGGAGATCCCGATCTGTGATGGCAGCGCGTATGAATTTGTCGCGGCTTTTGAGGGTGTTGGAATTAAAAGCCAAGCGTCCACCCGAAGACCGATCTCGGTCAATCGTTCAATCGCCGTTACCGACGATGACCGTCAGCTGACGATCGAGCCGCTAGATTATCTTCGGCTGGACGTCGCTATCGATTTCGATGATTGCGCCATTGGTCGGCAAAGTTTGACTGTGTCGACTGAAAACGCCGAAGACTGCAAGCGCCTGGCAGCATCAAGGACCTTTTGTCGGTTGCGGGATGTTGAGGCGATGCGCAGCGCAGGCCTCATAAAGGGCGGTTCCTTGGAAAACTCGATCGTTGTTGACGGCGATCAATTGCTGAATGGCGCGCAGTTGAGAGACGATCATGAATTCGCGCTTCATAAGGCGCTCGATCTAATTGGTGACCTTTATTTGTTGGGCGGGCCTATTCAGGGGCATATAATTGCGCATAAACCCGGGCACGATATCAATAATCGCTTCGCCAGAGAGATTGCACGTGTGACGGCCTTTGACGCGGAAACCGTCATCTCGCCTGTCGCAGCTAGCGCGTAATCTAACGGGCCTCATTTTTGGGATACGCACCGGCCTGCTGCGCGGCCCGGCCGACAGTTTGACGGGAAAGTCGCGCCAACCTAAAACAGCTTCATTGTCAAAGTTGGTAAAAGGCCTTTCTTTCCTCGTGCAAAATACACTCTCGCAACACGGTTTTTTCGCTCTTTGTATGTCGGCGGCGCTATTTCTAACGGCATGCGGGTCTTCCGGTAACAAAGAAAAATTTGCTTATGTAGAGCGTCCCGTTGAGACTTTGTATTCGCAGGCGGCGACTGCGCTAGAACGAAAACGATATGAACGCGCTGTAGCGTTGTTTGAAGAAGTTGAGCGTCAGCATCCCTACTCTGCGTGGGCGCGCCGCGCTATGCTCATGAAAGCGTTCGCGTACTATCAGGGGAACGATTACGAAGATGCGATAACAGCGCTAGATCAATTCATTGCGCTGCATCCCGGTAATAAAGACGCACCATACGCGTATTATCTGAAGTCTATCTGCCATTATGAGCGAATTCGTGATGTCGGGCGGGATCAGGAGTTCACAGACAAAGCGGTCGCATCATTAACTGATGTTATTCGACGTTATCCAAATACAGAATATGCGATTGATGCGCGTTTGAAGTTGGATTTGACCTACGACCATTTGGCCGGCAAGGAAATGTATATCGGTCGATTTTACCTGAAGAACAAAAAGCACATTGCGGCCATCAATCGCTTCAAGCATGTGATATCTAACTATCAGACCACCAGCCAAACGCCGGAGGCGCTTCATCGGTTGGTGGAGGCTTATCTACAGCTTGGTGTCGTTGAGGAGGCTCGATCCGCCGCGGCTGTCCTTGGAAATAATTATCCTGGTACGAAGTGGTACGCAGACTCATACAAACTGTTTGAGTCGCAAGGCCTGCTATTGGCTGAAGGGCCGACTGGAAAATCTGTTCTCGGAACATTAGAAGATTCAGCGAGTGACAGTGATCCAGTTAACGCCCTTGATCAGTTGGACGCATCACCTGATGCCGATTTGATTCGGCCGCCATCTCCGGAATCGCTTGAAGATTTATCGCCTGTTGAAGATTTTTTGGATGCGCCGATAGACGGTGTCGCAGAGCCATCAGACCCGATTTTCTAGCGGGGCGTTAAAACGGGATACGCGTTTTCCAGTACAAGCAAAGGGTTTATACCCGTAAAACCATAGAATAAGCCGAATATGCTGACGGCTCTCTACATTCAGGACTATGTCCTGATCAAAAAAGTAAGCCTCACATTAGGGCATGGATTAACTGCGCTCACCGGTGAGACAGGAGCCGGTAAATCCATATCACTTGACGCGTTGGGATTGGCCATCGGCGGACGAGCGTCAAAATCAGCTGTGCGCGCCGGCGCGGACCAAGGGGTTGTCGTTGCAACTTTTGATCCGCCGGTCTGTCATCCGGTTTGGGATACCTTAAACGAGAATTCGATCTCGATTGATGACGACCAAATTGTGTTGCGGCGAATTCAAAGAAGGGATGGTAAAACCAACGCGTTTATTAATGACCAGCCCGTAAGCATTTCGGTATTACGTCAGGTCGGCGAGTCATTATTGGAGGTTCACGGACAACATGACGGGCGCGGTTTTTTTTCCGCATCTACGCATAGAGAATTGTTAGACGAATTTGGCGGCGCCCCAAACGATATTATGGCGGTAGCTACACTTTGGGGGGAAATGGCGGCGTTACGTTCTGAGCTGGACAGGAAAACAAGGGACCATTCCGACACACTGCGCGAGGCGGAGTACTTCCGTCACGTCGTAGAGGAACTTCGTGAATTATCGCCAAAAAATGGTGAGGAGACATTACTTGCCGCGCGCCGAAAGGATCTGATGGCGAACCAAAAAGTTCGCGAAGACCTCTCTTTTGCAAGGGAAGCACTCGGACGAAATGAGTTGCAAGGCAAGCTCTCCGATATCCAGTATCGAGTGGAACGCGCTGCATCATCAATCGATTCTGAAATTCCCGCCCTGGCTGCCGCGACCTTGCGTGTCGGCGAACTCGTAAACTCAGCGCTCGAAACTGAAGCTGCCGTTGAGACGGCCTTGGACGCCTTGGATATCAATCCAGACGAACTCGATCGCGTTGAGCAACGGCTTTTCACGTTACGTGCAGCCGGCCGAAAACATAGCGTCGCAGTCGATCAGCTACAGACCTATCTGAACGGCGTTGAAAAGAAGCTTGGGCTACTGGAATCCGGAGAGGAGGCGTTTTCGCGACTGGAGCAATCGCTTAAGAATACCAAAGATCAATATTCCGCTATTGCCGCAAAAATAACAGCCCGCCGGCGGAAATCCGCTAAATTGTTGGACAAGGCTGTTAACAGCGAATTGGCGTCACTGAAGCTTGGCGCAGCGGTTTTCGAAACCATGGTTTCGACGGACACGTCACGACCTAATTCCCACGGTCACGACAGCGTCGAATTTCTCGTGGCGACAAATCAAGGATCGCCTGCTGGACCCATGAAAACTATTGCGTCGGGTGGAGAATTGTCCCGTTTCATTCTGGCGATCAAAGCGGCGCTTGCAGCGAAGGAAAGCCGTACCGTAATCATTTTTGATGAAGTCGATGCCGGGGTCGGAGGCGCCGTGGCGGACGCGGTTGGAGAACGCTTGTCAAGATTGGCTCAGGAAGCACAGGTCCTCGTCGTAACGCATTCGCCGCAAGTCGCTGCGCGCGCGTCGCATCATTGGCGAATTGAAAAGTCGACGTCGAAATCAACAACAACGACAAGTATTGCTCCTTTAGATGATAATGGTCGTGTTGAAGAGATCGCCAGGATGCTTTCCGGCGCAGAAGTTACCCAGGAAGCACGTGCGGCAGCACGTAAACTGCTGATGGATCCGATGAAACAAAGCCGCACTCGCGGCAAAAAACGAAAGACGAGAGCGGCTTGACGGGCGATCTCTCAGCGGCGCCGGTTTCCGCTTTGAGCGTTAGTGACGCGCGCGAAGAAATTGATCGTCTCACCTCCGTTATATTGGCAGCGGACAGCGCATATTATGGAGACGACAAGCCGACGGTTAGCGATGCAGAATATGATGCAATGCGTCGTCGATTGCTTCTTATCGAAAAAAAATATCCGAAACTTAAGCGCGATGATTCGCCGTCAGAAAAAGTCGGCGCGCCTCCTTCGGCAAAATTTGAAAAGGCGCCTCATAGTGAGCCGATGTTGTCCCTGGATAATGCATTTGATGAAGATGATGTCGCAGAATTTGAAAAACGCATTAGGAAGTTTCTTGGCTTGAACGGGTCTGATTTGCTGGCGTTCACGGCTGAACCAAAGATCGACGGTCTTTCGTTGAGTCTCCGCTATGAAAATGGCGAGTTAAAAAGCGGCGTCACGCGTGGTGACGGCTCGATCGGCGAGAATGTTACGAGCAACGTCCTGGCGATTGCGGAGATACCAAGAAAGATTTTAGGCGCACCATCCGTGCTGGAGGTTCGCGGCGAGGTCTATATGACCCATGCTGATTTTGAACGCTTGAACGACTCGTTGCGAGCCGAGGCGACCGCTGTGCAGAAGGAACCGGAGGTGTTCGCTAATCCTCGCAACGCCGCTGCGGGTTCATTGCGCCAACTAGATGCGACGATTACGGCAGCTCGGCCGCTACATTTTTTTGCCTATGCGTGGGGCGAGGTAAGTGAAGAATTGGCGCCTACACAGATGAAAGCGTTGGCGCGCCTGAAAGAGTTTGGTTTTTCCACAAACGCCCTAACAAAAAGATGCACAAGCGTTAAAGAACTTCTTCGATGCTACGGAGAAATTGAATCGAAGAGAGCGACGCTCGGATACGATATTGACGGCGTCGTCTACAAGGTCGATCAGCTTGAGTTTCAGGACCGATTGGGCGCTGTCTCGCGCCACCCCCGTTGGGCCATCGCGCATAAATTTCCGGCTGAACAGGCGACGACGGTTTTATTAGCTATTGAGATACAAGTGGGTCGGACGGGCAAGTTGACGCCTGTCGCGCGTTTGAAGCCAGTTACGGTTGGCGGCGTGGTTGTCTCGAATGCAACGCTGCACAATGAAGAAGAAATTGTTCGAAAAGACATTCGCGAGGGCGATACGGTAATCGTGCAGCGCGCCGGGGATGTCATTCCGCAAATCGTAGGCGTGGTTATTGAACAACGCAAAAAGGGCGCGCGGAGATTCGTCTTCCCTGAGATTTGCCCGGTTTGCGGCAGTCGCGCAATCAATGAAGTCAATCCGTCAACCGGTAAAGCAGATGTCGATCGCCGTTGTACCGGCGGATTGATTTGCGGTGCGCAAATCGTTGAACGACTGAAGCACTTTGTTTCCCGAAAGTGTTTTAACATAGATGGTTTGGGCGAGAAGCAAATTGCAAGCTTTTATGAATCAGGTCTGGTGCTGGAGCCGGCTCATATCTTTGGATTGAAGCGCCGCCATGAACGACGCGAAATCGATCTCTATACATATAGGAAAAAGACCAACGGCGAATTTGCGCGCAACAGGAATGGCGAGCGGCAGCCTACAAACAACAAGTCGATTGAAAACCTTTTTGCAGGGATCGACGCGCGCAGAAACATTGGGTTCGACCGATTCATCAACGCGCTTGGCATACGGCATATCGGTGAGACGAATGCCCGCTTGTTTGCAGTGCACTATGGTGACATGGAAACGTTGATGGCTGCAGCAATATGCGCCGCTTCTGCTGATAGTGCGGAAAAACGAGACATGCTTGCGATCGATGGGGTTGGAGAAATTGTTGCGCAAAGCGTCATTGATTTTTTCTCGGAGCCGCACAACCAAAGCGCTGTCCGACGATTATTGGCGGAGGTCACGCCGTCGCCAATCGAAGGTGTGGATGCAGATAGCGAAGTCACTGGTAAAACGATCGTATTCACAGGCACACTTGAGACGATGACCCGCAGCGAAGCGAAAGCATTGGCGTTGTCACTCGGCGCAAAGGTTTCAGGCTCCGTTTCCTCCAAGACGGATATTCTGGTTGCTGGTCCCGGCGCGGGATCAAAATTGAAGAAAGCGCAAGAGTTTGGCGTTCTTGTCATGTCGGAGTCAGAATGGCGCACTGCAGCAAATCGCAACATGTAATGTTAACCTAATCGTTCGCAGGTTCTGTATCCGCTAAATTTCGCCGCCGCTTTAGCGCGGAAACTTTGAATTCGTGTGTAAGATAGACGAACGCACCAATTTTTATCATCAGCTGGTGGGACCATTGCCAGTCCGCAACCTTCCGGACTAGACCAACATCAAAGAGACTTTGGTTCTACATACGATTTCTTGTGTGCACGGCTTGCAAAACAGGTCGTCGTGCGCGGCGCCAGACTAGCCCCGGAGACCGCATGAGCAAAACTAGTCCGCTATCTTTATATG
The DNA here is from genome assembly GCA_039186325.1 of Pseudomonadota bacterium. Classification (GTDB taxonomy): domain Bacteria; phylum Pseudomonadota; class Alphaproteobacteria; order Caulobacterales; family Parvularculaceae; genus Hyphococcus. The sequence continues at coordinate 15,091 of JBCDAD010000052.1, forward strand.
TTCCAGAACCCGAGTTCCGGCCGGGCGATCACCCGGATTATTCAGATGTAAAAATCGCGAAAGCTGGGGAGGTTGAAAAACCGCCGATTGACGTCAAGGCTGACGATATAAGACACCTGGCC
>JBCDAD010000053.1:0-15129 GCA_039186325.1 Pseudomonadota bacterium
ATTGCCCCCACCAACAACCGCAACGTTTTTGCCGCGATAGAAAAAGCCGTCACACGTGGCGCAAGCGGAAACGCCGAAGCCCTGGAATTTCTCTTCCGAAGGCAACCCAAGCCACTTGGCCTGCGCGCCCGTCGCGATAACAAGCGCGTCCGCCTCATATGTTTTGCCGCTGTCGCCCTTGAGCGAGAAGGGGCGCGTGGTCAGGTCCGTATCCACGATGATATCGCTAACGAAAGTTGTGCCGACAGCCTCGGCCTGCTTTTGCATTTCTTCCATCAACCACGGACCCTGAATGACGTCGGCAAATCCCGGATAGTTTTCCACATCGGTGGTAATCGTCATCTGTCCGCCCGGCTGCAGGCCATGGACGAGCACCGGATCCAAACCGGCTCGCGCTGCATAAATGGCGGCGGTCAAGCCCGCCGGCCCGGAGCCCAAAATCAGTAAGCGCGTTTTCATGGGCGCAAATTCCTCGTGTTTCTATCAATCGAAGGCAGGATATGGCGTTGTTGGGTGAAGCGGACAAGACGCCACGTCAGGTGTTTCGCCGCTCTTTACTGAATGCCTCACAATCCCGGCGCGATTTTCGACGGACGTGACGGTGTGGCGGCAAGCGCTCGTCGCCGCAATACGCATTCAGGAGAGCCGTTTTGCGCGAATTTCGTCGACAAAACTGGACGCTTCCGGCGCAAACCGCTTTGCGATAAACACCTCGTGAGTGTGACCGCCCGCAACGGAGGATATTTTGCAGAAAATTCGCGCCTTTGCCGCATCCGGGCCTAAAGAGCCATTCGAGCTGATCGATTTTGAGCCGTCGGCGCTGAAAGATGACGAAGTGGATATAGACGTAGAATTCTGCGGCTTGTGCCATTCAGACTTGTCTATGTGGGCGAATGACTGGGGCCAGACCCAATACCCGTTTGTCGGCGGGCACGAAATCGTTGGCCGAATTAGCGCAGTGGGCGCCGCGGTTACGGGTCTGTCGATTGGGCAGCGTGTCGGCCTTGGGTGGTTTTCCCGCAGTAATTTGAACAGTCATGCGAGCCTTTGCGGCGACCACAATCTATCGCCCAAAAACGAAGCGACGATCGCCGGCCGGTATGGAGGATTTTCAGAGCGTGTTCGATGTCAGTGGGCATGGGCGGTGCCGTTGCCGGATGCGCTGACCGTGGAGAAAGCCGGGCCGCTTTTTTGCGGAGGGATCACCGTCTTCAATCCGATTGTGGAATTCGACGTGAAACCGACCGATAAAGTCGCCGTTGTCGGCATCGGCGGTCTCGGACATATTGCGCTCCAGTTTTTCAATAAGTGGGGATGCGCGGTGACAGCGTTCACGTCGTCTCCGGATAAGGAAAAAGAAGCAAAAAGCTTCGGGGCCCACGATACGCTGAATTCGCGGGACCCGGACTCCTGGCGATCAGCGCGCGGCAAATTTGATTTTATTCTGGTGACAGTAAACGTGACATTAGACTGGGCGCGATTGATGGGAACGCTCGCCCCGCGCGGCCGGCTGCACTTTGTCGGCGCCGTCGCGGAACCCGTGTCCGTTTCCGTGCCGCATATGATGGGCGGCCAGAACCAGGTGAGCTCGTCGCCACTCGGCTCTCCGGCGCGGATTGCGCAAATGCTTGAATTCTGCGAACGCCATGATATCGCTCCGCAAACAGAGCATTTCAAAATGTCTGAGATTAACGCCGCTGTTGCGCGCCTGGAGGCCGGTGACGCCCGGTATCGCATCGTACTTGAAAATGACTTCTGAAATGGGGAAACAATGAAACTCGCCTCTTTGAAAGACGGCCGCGACGGCAAGCTGGTTGTTGTTAGCAATGATTTGACCCGTTGTACTTCGGCTTTGCGGATAGCGGGCACAATGCAGGCGGCGCTTGACAATTGGGAGAGCGCCGAACCGGAACTCCGCGCGTTGGCGCACAGCCTGGAAGTGGGTGCTGCGCCGGCGGAACGGTTTCACGAGCGCGAATGCGCTTCACCGTTGCCAAGAGCCTATCAGTGGGCGGATGGATCCGCCTATATCAATCACGTCGAGTTAGTGCGTAAAGCGCGCGGCGCCGAAATACCGGCCAGCTTTTACGAAGATCCGTTGATGTATCAGGGTGGTTCGGACAGTTTTCTTGGCCCGCGCGACGATATTGTCATGCCAGTTGACGAGGGTTGGGGGATCGATATGGAGGGTGAGGTCGCGGTTGTCACCGGCGATGTTCCCATGGGGGTCTCGCCAGAGGCCGCAGGTGACCATATTCGCCTTGTTATGCTCGTTAATGATGTTTCATTGCGCGGCCTCATTCCGGGTGAACTCGCAAAGGGATTTGGTTTTTTTCAATCGAAACCCTCATCTGCATTTAGCCCGTGTGCGGTGACGCCAGACGCGTTGGGAGGCGATTGGCGCAATGGCGCGATGCATCTGCCCTTGCTTGTCAGATACAATGGCGCGCCATTCGGACAGGCGAACGCCGGCGTTGATCTCACATTTAATTTTCCGCAGTTGATCGCCCATGCTGCGAAAACAAGACCCTTATGTGCAGGCACAATTATCGGTTCGGGAACAGTCTCTAACAAACTGGCTGGCGGGCCGGGTAAGCCGATAGAAGAGGGCGGGGACGGCTATTCCTGCATTGCCGAAATTCGGATGATTGAGACAATTGAACATGGTGCGCCAAAAACGCCATTTATGTCGTTTGGCGATAAAGTCGAAATAAAAATGAAAAACTATGAAGGCCGATCGATTTTTGGTTCCATCGAGCAGACGGTCGCCAAGCTGAATTGAAAATAATAGAGCGTACGTTGTTGCGTAGACTTGAGGGGCGTTCAGTGAGCTTTGTTTTTTGCGGAATTGCGCGGCGGCTATTTGTGGCGGCGCTCACGGCGCTTTTCGTATTTTCGCCGCGGCTAGTTGTGGGGCAGGATGAAATTGTTGTCACCGGCGAACGCCGAGCGCAGCCTGCAAATCGGGCGCCTGCAAGCCTTACACTCATTCGTGAGGACACGCTCCGAAACGTAAATGCGGATCATGTGTCCGAAATACTGTCTCGCGTTCCAGGCGTAAGTCTGCATCGCGGCTCTGGGGCTGAGCAGCTGACAGCTATTCGCTCGCCTGTGTTAACCGGCGGCGCAGGCGCGGGATCATTTTTGTTTCTTCAGGATGGGGTGCCGTTGCGATCCCCGGGCTTCGCCAACATCAACGGATTGCTGGACGCCCAATACGAAACTGCGTCGGCAATAGAGGTTGTGCGCGGTCCATCTGGGCCGCTTTATGGGGCGAATGCGATTCATGGCGTCGTTAATGTTCTGTCTCCTGATTACAGTGACCAACCGACAGCGTTTCTCGATATTTTTGGCGATAGCGAGGATCGTTTCAAATGGAAAGGGACGGGTTCAACTGTCATTGACTTCCACGAATTAGCGGGAGCCTTTTCAGTTACGTCTGAAGCGGGATATCGGCGTGACGCTGGCCTTGATCAGCAAAAAGTGACGCTTCGCCATGGCTCGGAGTTCGACGGCGTGTCGCTTGACACGATTTTCGCGTTTCATAATCTGGAGCAGGAAACCGCGGGATTTATATTTGGCGAAGAGGCGCTGAATGACCGCGAAAGGCGTCGTGATAACGAATTTCCATTCGCCTATCGCGACGCTAAATCGGCGCGCCTTCAATCAACGATTGCGATCTCGGCAGGTGCGGGGGAGGAGTTACGCATTACCCCCTATGCGCGCTGGAACCAGATGGAGTTCCCCCAACATTTCCTGCCGTCAAATGCGCTGGAAAATAACGATCATTGGAGCGTCGGATTGCAGAGCGCTTATTATTGGGATCGTGAACGCTTTTCCCTTATTGCGGGCGTCGATGCTGAGTATACAGAAGGATATTTACGCGAATTCCAAAGTGATCCGACGATTTTTTCCTTCACGCAAGGATTACACTACGAATATCGAGTGTCAGCGATCAATGCTTCCGGATTTGCAGACGCGACTTACCGATTGGGTGAACAATGGCGAATTAAGGCTGGCGTTCGTGTGGATGGTACAATTTACGATTATGACAATCGTACTGATGACGGCGTTGTCGGGCGGTTTTTGAGGCCGCCTGATCGCACAGATCGGTTCATTACAGCGAGCCCCAAGATATCAATTTTGCGGTCATTGGGCGATGATCGGACGGTTTATGCATCTTATGCCCGCGGCGCCAGACCGCCTCAGACTACGGACTTATATCGATTACAGATCAATCAAACGGGCGACAGCGCTCGACCCGAATTCATTGACTCTTTCGAAGTGGGCGGCCGGATAACGATTGGGGACCGGTTCAATTTGAACGCCGCCGCTTTTTTCATGGCCAAACAAAACTTCTTTTTTCGAGATGCGGACGGCTTTAACGTCGCCAATGGAAAAACTCGCCATGTTGGCGTAGAGGCCGACATTACCGTTGCGTTGACGTCCAGATTGAAATTGGTGAGTGCGCTAACCTATGCACGACACACCTATCGCTTTGACCGCGACGTTGGTCGCGAGACTGAAATCATATCGTTTGGAAATGACGTTGACACGGCGCCGAGGGTGATTGCGAACACCCGGCTTCAATGGGAACTGGTAGACCGTATACGTTTAGAGGCGGAATGGATTTCATTGGGCGCTTATTTTACCGATGCGGCCAACGAAAACCGCTATGATGGTCATAATCTTCTGCATTTGCGTGCATCAGCAGAGGTCACAAAGAATCTCACGGGGTATTTGACCATTCGTAACGTCACAGACGCGCTCTATGCTGAGCGGGCGGATTTTGCATTTGGCAGCGACAGGTTTTTCCCAGGTGAAGAGAGAACCATCGGTATTGGTTTGCAAGTCGAATACTGATGGCGAATTAATAAGGAAGGCTTTGGTGACGAGTTTACGTGCACGTATGATCAACGCCGTTTTGCGCAATCAGATGAAAGCCAAAGAGTTGCATCTGATGGATCCGGGCGATTTGCGCCGGAGAGTTGATAGGCTCGCCGGCATATTGCCGCCGCCAAATGGCGTTTCGATCGATACTGTCGAGGGACAGGTGGCCGGCGAATGGCACCGTCCGACCGACCCATGTGAACGCCATGTGTACTATCTGCATGGCGGGGGATATGTTTTCGGATCGCCAAAAACACATCGATCTATCACATTCGCCCTCGCTAAACAGACGCCGGCAAATATTTTTTCGCTGGATTATCGTTTGGCCCCGGAGCACCCCTTTCCGGCCGCTGTCGACGATGCGGTCGCCGGTTATCGTTGGCTCATTGGAGATCAGGGCGTTGATCCGTCCGCCGTTATGATTGCCGGCGATTCTGCCGGCGGCGGATTAACGATGGCGATGTTGCTGTCTTGCAAAGCGCAAGGCTTGCCCATGCCGGCCTGCGCGACCCTGTTTTCTCCCTGGGCTGATCTGCGCAACCAGTCCGCAGCGTTTGAAGAAAATGCAGAGACCGATGTGATGTTTCGGCCGGTCCATATCCAGGAAGGCGTGCATAAGTATCTAAATGGCGCCTCCGCAGAAAACCCGCTGGCCTCGCCGGTGTTTGGCGATCACCATGAACTGCCGCCAACACTTATTTTCGCGAGCAACGATGAGATATTGCGCGACGATTCCGTGTTGTTGAACGAACGTTTGCTCGCCGCAGGCGTTTCATCTACCCTTGTCGCAAAAGATGGGCTACCGCATGTCTGGCCTGTTTTTACACCATTTCTGCCGGAAGCCATCGACGATGTCCGGCGCACAATAGAATTCTTTCGTCAACACGCTGATATTCGAGCTGCTGCATGAATCCGCAAGTCGCAAAATTGATTGTCGCCGTCGTTCTGGATGTCCTCGACTTTACGATCGGCCGCATTCCAGGATTTGAGTTGGCCTTTGACGCAATTCTTGGTGTTGCCGCCGTGATCATGTTCGGCTGGACGGGATTATTCGCGTTTTGGGAGCTCGCAGACCCGACGGCCATCGCCGACGGATTCGTTCCGACACTAACGATTATTGCGCTTAGTCAGATGCGCGGCGGCAAAAAGAAAATCGACCCCACCGACTGACAGGATCGATTGTGTAATTGACTGAGTGATCGGGCATTCGTGCTTAAGGCCGGCCTGGTCCATAGCTGCGAAATTCGCCATTTTCCCAATATGTGTCGCCGGACTGCGGATCGACGTAATAATAACGTCCCGCATAGTCGTCATAGCGCCTGTCATTGTGATCTTTAGCGCGGCCAAAACAATCATCGGCCCGAGCGCATCCGACCGCGGCTCCGCCAATTGCGCCGACAACTGCGCCAACCGCGGCGCTTCTGCCAGGGCGTCCCGAGATGACTTCGCCAGCCAGCGCGCCCGCCGCAGCGCCTGCGGCCGCGCCATAGGCCGCGTTTCGTTCCGCCGTACCGGATGCAGTGCATGCTGACGCCAATGTCAAAGCTGTGGCAGCAAAGATGAATTTGGTCATTTCTATTTCCCTGATTGGTTGATCCAAAACACGCAACACCATTGGCGCACCCTAAAATGAAAACACCCGCCCGGGCATTACAATCCGGACGGGTGTTTGACGTTTAAATTCGCTGAGCGGCTTAGTAGCGCCCGCGCCGCCTTGGCGGTTGGCCGCCGTAAGCGCGGAAGTCTCCATCTTCCCAATACGTGTCGCCATATTCCGGATCGACATAGTAGTAACGGCCGGAATACCGGTCATAGCGGCGATTGCCATGGTCGCGCGCTCGTCCGAAACATGTGCCCGCCCGGCTACAGCCTTCATATGCGCCGAGGGCGGCGCCGATAAGCGCACCGTAAGCTGCGCCACGGCCCGGCCGTCCGGCAAATACTTCACCAGCGATAGCGCCGCCCGCGGCCCCAATCGCCGCGCCTGTCAATGCGCCTTCTCCTGTGGATTGGCATCCGGTCGCCGCCAATAACATTGCGCCCGACGCAATAAGCATGTTCTTCATTACCCTCATCCTTCCAGGTCGTGTCGCCGCACATCACCCCGCAGCGATTTCCTATAATCAATTTCAGCCCATCTAAGCCCGGTGCGATAAGTGCAGGGACTGCAAGGCGAGATTGAGGCGACGAGCGGGCCGAATTATGCACTTGTGATCACGGCTCTGCGATAAGGTCGATCGGTAAATCCCGGACACAATCGCGTCACGCCAGCGCCTTAATTGCACTCAGAAAAAAATCAGTGCACTGCGCTGTTAAGTCTTGCGAAAAATGCGCGCGTTTCTGGATCCACAGGAAACATCAACTCAACACGAATGTCGCTCAAATCATCGCCGCCGATTGTCTCGAACACAGCCATTGCGGAATAGAGCATTAGTTTTTGGCTGTTCAGTCGAAAAACCGATATGCGGTCGTTAGTCTGCTGATCGCCGGCCTTTTTATCAGCATGCGCCGGCTGGTATCGCGGATGCTCCTGAATTTGCGAAAAATATCGTTCGAGCGTGTGGTTGCCGCCGCTCTTTTCAATATCCCGCGCCAAACGTTGCAAAATGAAAGCGGCTGCTTCCGGCCAGTTCACATAGTCGGGGCTGTCGGCGGACGCGATAATGGCGTCTAAAAGGTTCCCCGCGCCGTCTACGCCGCCAAATACAAACAAGAGTTGTGCAGCGTCATTATACTCAATCAGATCCCAATTTCGGTCCATGGAAAATGCGGGAAATGGCCCATGACTGGCGAGCATTTGTGACACCGCTTTCGGAATATCCTGGCTCAAAGCCAGCGATTCCCAGGCTTGGGGCTGCGATGACAAATCCATTATTGACCCTCCATGGGATCACCAGCGATCCAGAGACGTCGAGTCGCCGGCTGTTCAATATTGCACATGCTAACACAATTAATAAGGTTGGCTTTAGTTAAATGTAGCTGAAATTCAGTTTTTTGTTGTGGAGCCGCAACGCGCCCGGAATCTCAGCGAAAAAGGCGGGGAGATCGTTTTGATGTGCAAATTATTTCGGTTATAGAGCCGCTTGTTGCTTTGCAAAAAAGTGACTTTGTCGGCTTTTTGGTGGCCTGTCGCAAAATTAATGTCAGCGAGCGGTCTTGTCTCGTCCGCATTGGAACCGGTGCCGATCTTGCAAGCTGGCGGTCAAAAGGGGTTCTTGAACATGCCGCGCGTTTCTCTCGCCATGCCCGTCTACAACGGCGAAAACTATATTGAAGAAGCGCTCGCCTCGATTCTCGCGCAGGATTTCGGCGATTTCGAATTAATCATTACCGACAATGCGTCGACAGACCGGACTGAGGAGATCTGTCGCACTAATGCGTCAGTCGATTCCCGCATCCGATATCATCGCCATGAACGCAATCTTGGCGCGGCGCCGAACTACAACAGCGGATATGAATTGGCGACCGGGGAATACCTCAAGTGGTGCGCCCACGACGATAATTTGAGCGCAAATTACTTGAGCGAGTGTGTCAAAGCGCTCGATGCGGACCCCGAAGCCTCGCTGGCGTTCGGCCGAACCGAGTGCATAGATGAGGACAGCAATCCCATCGAGACAGTGGGCGCCGCGATCCCATCGCTAGACGGATTAGATGCGGCCGAACGGTTTGGAAAAGTCATTCGCTTTTCCGGCACCTGTTTTGAGATCTTCGGTCTTTACCGCATGGATACGCTGCGGCGGACAACACTTCACCGTCTTTACTATGGTTCAGACCGCGGCTTGTTGGCGGAAATCGCGCTGCTCGGCAAATATGTCTTGTGTGAAAACGCCGTCTTCTACAATCGCGAGCACGCCTCTCGGTCGATTAACATCGACGATAAACGCGTGCGCCGCCAATGGCAGTTTGCGGACGGCGCCAACAAAGCCTCGTTTGAGCATTGGTCATTGATGTCTCATTTGTTTGAGATTGCATGGCGGCATCCGGAAGTGGCGCCAAGATCGAAAGCGTTGGGCCAGGTGGCGAGCCACGTGTTCACCGGTCGGCAGATTTCACGATATGGCCTTGAGTTGGTCGGCGCGGTTTCGCCGAACGCGCAGCAATGGATGCGCAGGAAAGCGCTTGGTCTGGAAAAGGCGCCGTCGGTTTAAGGCGTGACGTTTGGATTTGAGCTTCGTCCGCGATGTGGCGCGGGCAAAATGAGACACAGTTAGTAAGCGTTTTCCTTGGGGGACACGGATATGAAGGTTGCAATTCTCGCCGGTGGATACGGCACTCGGCTAGCGGAAGAGACAGAAATCCGTCCGAAGCCAATGGTCGAAATCGGATCAATGCCGATCCTATGGCATATCATGATGCATTATCATGCCTTCGGCTTTCAGGATTTCATTATCGCGCTCGGATATAAAGGGGAATACATCAAGCGTTGGTTCCAGGACTACGCAACATTCGGCGGTAGTGTGACAGTGGATGTCGGCGCCGGTCAATTTTTCCGGCATCGCTCAGAGGCGCCCAACTGGCGTGTCGATCTCGTTGATACCGGACTGCATTCCGGCACCGGCGGACGCATCAAACGGCTTGCTGATTGGACGGGCGCCGGGCCTGTGATGCTCACCTGGGGGGATGGTGTTTCTGATGTCGATTTGGACGCCCTCCTGAAGTTTCACAAATCCCATGGGAAGCTCGCGACCATGACAGCGGTTCGTCCTCCGGCGCGATATGGTCACATTCTTTTCGACGGCGATCAGGTGACGGAGTTTTCCGAAAAACCGCAAACAGGCGAAGGTTGGATTAACGGCGCGTTTTTCGTTCTTGAGCGCAAAGTCTTCGATTATATCGACAATGACGAAGTGATGTTCGAGCATGAGCCCATGCGCCGCCTCGCGGCCGATGGTCAATTGATGGCTTATCGCCATGACTCTTTTTGGCAATGCATGGACACGCTCCGGGAGAAACACATATTGAACAAGCTTTGGGAGTCCGGTGAGGCCCCCTGGAAAACCTGGGATCGCACAGGCTCAGTCGATGGCGATCAGCCGGACAATGTTCACACGCTGAAAAGAGGGAGCTGACCGATGAAAGTCGTTTTGACCGGCGACCGCGGATATATTGGCGCGGTGCTGAGCCCCATGTTGCTGGCGCGCGGATACGATCTACTTGGTATCGACAGTGATCTCTTTCGCGCCTGCACCTTTTCCGGATCGCTGGCCGATTACCCAATGATCACAAAAGACAGCCGAGATATCGTCGCATCAGACATTGCCGGCGCAGATGCGATAATCCACCTGGCCGGCTTGTCGAACGACCCGCTCGGCGACTATCGACCAGGAATTACAGAACAAATTAATCAAGCAGCGTCTGTCCGTTTGGCCAAACTGGCGAAAGAAAGCGGCGTTCAACGATTTCTATTCGCGTCTTCCTGCAGCAATTACGGTGCGGCTGGCGATAATTTTCTGGATGAACATGCGACTTTTAATCCGGTCACACCCTATGGTCACTCGAAGGTGGGCGTGGAGCAAGAGGTTGGACCACTAGCAGACGACAATTTCACGCCGGTATATTTGAGAGCTTCAACCGCGTACGGATATTCACCGCGTATTCGTTTTGACCTGGTCATCAATAATTTGACAGCCTGGGCCTACACAACCGGCAAAGTGCGTTTAAAGAGCGACGGCATGCCTTGGCGTCCGGTCGTTCATGTTGAAGATATTGCGCTTGCTTATATCGCGGCGTTGGAAGCGGAAAGGGAAGTTGTCCACAACAAGGCCTTTAATGTGGGCGTGACCGCTGAAAATTATCGTATCCGAGACCTGGCCGAGATCGTCCGTGATGAAGTGCCGGGCTCCGAAGTGACGTTCGCTGATGACGCAGCACCGGACAAACGCAACTACCGAGTTGACTGCAATTTAATCGCGAGAGAGTTGCCGGGGTTCAAACCTCAATGGACGGCGCGCCGCGGCGTTAAGCAGCTCTATGAAGTTTTCCGGGAGACAGACTTAACATTGGAGCAATTTGAGGGTGAGGCGTTCAATCGGATTGCGCATATCAAGGGCCTGATTAGCAAGGGCGCGGTCGACGAAAGCCTTCGCTATCTTGCAAATGTGAAAGCGGCTTAAGTCATGGCGAAATCCGAACCGCAATTCATGCCCGCACGTTTTGAGCGGATAACCAAATGCCGCGCCTGCGGCGCCGACAAGCTCACGCCTTTTCTGGACCTCGGCGTGACGCCTTTTGCAGACCGGTTAGTGGAACTTCACGAATTGCATGATCCCGAGCCGGCGGCGCCTCTAACCGTCGCATTTTGCGAAGGGTGTTCCCTCGTTCAAATTCTGGATACGGTGGAGCCGGAGGATCTATTTGATCGCGCCTATCCGTATTATTCTTCATTCTCTCCGGCGTTGTTGGATCACTCGCGCGAGAATGTCCTTGACATTATTGATCGTCGAACACTCGACGAGAGTGCTTTTGTCATCGAGCTGGCGAGTAACGATGGCTACCTTTTGAAAAACTATGTCGACGCGGGCATGCGCGTTCTGGGAATTGACCCGGCGCCAGGACCGGTGGCGGCTGCGGAGGAAGCGGGCGTATCGTCTATGCTCGCATTTTTCACAGAGGAACTCGCGGACAGGGTTGCGGGCGAGCATGGCCGCGCAGATGTTATACACGCCAACAATGTTCTGGCCCATGTTGCGGACACGAATGGATTTGTCGCCGGTATCTCGAAAATCGTGAAAGATGATGGCGTTGTCGTCATTGAGGCGCCTTATGTTCGTGATCTGATTGATCATGTTGAGTTTGATACGATCTATCACGAACACCTGTTGTATTTGTCAGTGACGGCTGTCGATCATTTGTTCAGACGCCATGGGCTTTATCTGAACGACGTCAAGCATCTGTCCATTCATGGGGGTTCACTGCGATATTATTTTGAGCCGCAGGAGAATGTCGGCAAAGCAGTTAAAACCCTGCTTCGTGAGGAAGACGAACTTGGCGTTAATACAATTAAGTTCTATACAGATTTTTCATCACGCGTGGATACGCTGCGGAGCGATCTCAAAACGCTGCTGATAAGCCTGAAAGAAAAAGGGGCGTCGATCGCCGCTTACGGCGCCGCCGCCAAAGGTGCGACCATGATCAACTGCACCGGGTTGGATACATCCATTCTTGATTTCGTAGTTGATCGAAACACCCACAAGCAGGGCAAGTATATGCCAGGTGGAAAGCTTCCTGTTTTGCCGCCGGAAGCCCTGGTTGAGCGAAAACCGGATTACGCGTTGATGCTTGCGTGGAACTTTGCGGATGAGATCATGCGCCAGCAGACCGCGTATCGCGAGCAGGGCGGAAAATTTATCATCCCGGTGCCGAAACCCAGAATTGTCTGACGGATTGATCGAACCCATGAGCGAAACACTGACCCGACCCGATTTGACTGTGGACAGCCCTATGGGTGGCGGCGCTTGCCCATGCTGTGGTTCCACCGCGCTTGAAGACATATTTTCAGTAGAGAAAGCGCCGACCAACAGCTGCATTTTGCTCTCGACGCGCGACGAGGCGATGGCTTACCCGACAGGGAAGATAAAGCTCGCTTTTTGTGATGATTGCGGATTCGTCTTCAATCGCGCTTTTGATATTCGGCTAACGGAATATTCCGGTCGCTATGAAGAAACACAATCCTTTTCCGGCACGTTCAACAAATTTCATCGACATCTCGCTGAACGCCTAATCGAGGAATACGACTTAAGGAATGGCCGCGTTCTGGAAATTGGTTGCGGTAAAGGCGAATTCCTGGCGCTCTTGGCGGAACTTGGGGACGTGAAAGGCGTCGGCGTGGATCCGGGCGTGCATCCGGACCGTATTGATCCGGCGTTGGCGTCAAGACTTGAGTTCATTCCGGCGATGTTTGCGCCAGATCATGTTCAGGGCGAATATGACATGGTCGGTTGCAAAATGACCCTTGAGCATATTCCGGATCCCACAGAATTTGTCGGGACAATCCGGGAGGGCGTCGGCGACAGTCATGATTGCATCATTTTTTTCCAGGTGCCTGAAGCGATGCGCATCCTGAAAACGCATGCTTTCGAAGATGTCTATTACGAACACTGCGCTTATTTCACAGCCGGTTCGCTGGCGCGACTGTTCCGGCGTAACCGTTTTGATATTGTGGACATCAAGTTCGAGTATGATGATCAGTATCTGACGATTGAGGCGAAACCTGCGGCAGAGGTCACAGCCCCGACGATGGCGATTGAGAATGACCTCGACGAAGTTCGCACATCTGTCCGCTCCTTCGCCGAAGGGCTTCGCAAGACAATCGCCACCTGGCGGGAACGCCTGGCAAAAGCGCGGAAGAATAACGAAACTGTATTAATTTGGGGATCAGGGTCGAAAGCCGTTTCATTTTTGACTGCTGTTGATGTGGATCGAACGGTGAAATATGTAACTGACATTAACCCCAATCGTCACGGTCATTTTATGCCGTCGACAGGTCAGGAAATCATCAGCCCGGAGCGGTTGGGCGAAATCAAACCGGATCTGGTCATTGCGATGAATCGTATCTACAAAGACGAAATTCGCAGTGATCTCGATAAAGCCGGCGTGACGCCCGAACTTCTGGCGCTCTAAGACAGGCAGTGACGCCGATGGCGCAGGCGCGGCGGATCGTTATCATCAATGACAGCTCTATCGCCCGAGGCGGCGCGACGGCGCTCGCCTTGTCGCTCGCATTCGCCTTGAGAAAACATGGGCGGGAGGTGACGTTTTTCGCTGGTGACAAAGGAGACAATCCCGATTTTGATGGGGCCGGCATTGCTGTAGAAGCCCTTGGCGGCGCCAGGATCAATTCATCGCGCCGTAAGGCTTTTCTCAATGGTATTCACAATCGATCAGCATACCGCAAATTGCTGCGTTATATACAATCTCAAGATGGAGATGATGTTGTTTATCATGTTCACGGCTGGGCGCAGATCTTATCGCCAGCGATCTTTGGTGCATTAAAACGTGTGCGGGGACGCGTTCTCCTGACCGCCCATGATTTCTTTTATGCTTGCCCTAATGGTAATTATACGAATTTTCAGAAAACGGCGCCGTGTGCGCTGAAGCCAATGTCGTTGCGCTGCGCGACCTCACATTGCGATAAGCGAAATTACGGGCACAAAATTTGGCGTCTTATACGCCAGGCAAATTTGCGTCGAATTTTGCCACCTCGCGCCGGGTTATTTCCTATCATGATGATCCAACCAGATATGGCGACATATTTGGCGCGCGGCGCGGTAAGGCGAGACGCGCTTTCGACCATGACCAATCCTGCGGAACGCCTACTACCAGCCCGTGTCAATGCAGCTCAAAACAAGATTGCTCTCTATGTTGGCAGGCTGGAGCACGAAAAGGGGCCGGATCTTTTGGCCGCGGCTGCGGCCCGCTGTAATATGCCGGTTACATTTGTGGGAGAGGGGCCGGCAGAAGAAGCAGTCCGCAAAGCCAATCCCGATGCGGACATCAGGGGGTGGATGGATCGGCCGGCGCTGGCGCAGATGTTGGCGCAGGCGCGCATTTTGGTGATGCCAAGCCGTTGTGTCGAACCCTTTGGGCTGGCGGCGGCGGAAGCAATTTCTGTTGGTGTGCCGGCCGTTGTCTCCACGACATCGCTGTTGGGCTCATTGATTGAAAAGTGCGACGCCGGCGTCGTTGCTGATTTTCATAATATTGATGGAGTCGCGGGGCTCCTTTCAGACCTGATGCAGGATAATCCGCGCGTCGATGCGATGAGCCGCGCCGCATATATGAACGCAAATCAACTAAGTCAGTCTAAAGATGAATGGGTTGATCATCACATCATCCGGTATGATGAAATGGTGAATGCAGCAAACGGCTCTAGAGAGACGTAATTCGTTCGGGGGTGATGCGCCCGCGCAGGATATCACCGATTGCGATCCAGTTTCCACGAATGCGCCCGCGTCGGTCTACCAACGGGTCTTGTCGAAGCACTTTAATGTGATTTGCGGCGAATGTGCGCAAAAAATTCGCTGAGGCTTGCGGGAAGCCGATCGTTCCTTTTCGCAAGAGATATACAGGGTTCATCATCTGGGAATAACCAAAGCGAAGCCCGGATGTTCGCCCGCCTTTTACGCCGAGATGGACACCCTGAAGGCGAGGCGTCTTAATCAGATGACCGCGACGACCCGCTTGTACGGAGAAGTCAACGTCCTCTAACCAACCGTAGAAAGGCAATCTTTCATCGAAGCG
>JBCDAD010000054.1:0-15039 GCA_039186325.1 Pseudomonadota bacterium
TCGAAATTTATCATGCCGTAGAAAATCACTTACATAGATGATTACAATATTGAACTTTTCTTACCTGACAAATTATATGCTACAAACCGTTCCGCCTACCAGAGAAACCCCCGCCAAACTGAGAAATGCTCCCGCAACACCTACTGATTCTCTGCGTGCAATATTTCGCCAGATTGCCTGACGGATCAGATAAAGGCCTCCTCCAGAAAGTGTGAAAATCGGGAGGTAGACTGATACGGCGTCGCAGAAGAGGTCGCCTCTGCTGACCTGGTGAAGGGTCGCACCCAAAATAATATCATTCCGGGTGAACTTTACACCTATATTCGGATTGAGCTTACCAATAATCACGGGCCCATCTGGACCAAAATAGGAACCAGCATCCTCCAAGCACGGGCAATCGTCGAAACCGAAACCTGTGCTTAACAGCCCATCATTCCAATTGTCATTTCGATTTCTGATTCTCTTTGCTTTGACGATGATCTGGTCATTTGTGAATTCCCCGCCATTCGCGAAGCGAGGCGTTCCGCTATTATGGAAATTCCCATCGGTACGCCAAAACGGATTGTCACGAAAGGCCCCCCAATCATCCCAACTACTCTTTTCACCCTCGGCGTCAATGTAATCATCAGTACAAACACCACCAGCAGGGCAGACGTATCCTTCATCCTCCAATGTCCCTTTTCCATCCTCAGTTGAGGCTGGGTTTCCTTCACCTCTTAACCCAAATGGATCTCTCGCATTTATCGGGTCCCCGCCGACATAGGCGTACATGTTCATGCCGTCGCCGTAGCCGATCGGGTCGGGCTGCATGAATGAGATGGACCGTTTGCAGAGCAAACGCAGTCATCGAATGCCCCAGGCGGGGTTATAAGCGCGCGCCTTATAGTGATAAAGCTGGGCCTCCTTCAGCCACATCTGGCCTGTATATTGGGTGAGGGTCGACCGTTTACGGAGGAAACGCATGCGACCCAAACGACCCGGTTAAATGAATAACCCCCTCAGATCACGAATTGCCGTCAAACGGGGCCCCAACCCCATTTGACTATCATAGCTGTTTTTATAGGCGAATGTCCCGTTACCAAAGCTCGCCGCAACAATGGAGCCCCGCTCATCGGCATGCAGGAAGCGCCGGGCGATGGCCGCGCCGCCGGTGTCATACTCAATCTCAACCAGGGGCTCGTCAGCGCCGGGCCCGTGAATGTACCGCTTGCGCACCCGATTGGCGCTATCATATTCGGCAATCATCTGATCGCCGGCATAAACAAAACGCCAGGTCGAGGAGGTCGGTTTCGACGTTTGCTTTAAACGACCCGCCGCATCATATGAGAGCGTGGTCGTATCGCCGGCGATGTCGTTATGGGATTGCAGGCGATTATGCGCGTCATAGGCATAGTCCTCGTCCGTCCCGAAATACGTGCTATGAGACTCTTTGCATCTCTTGAAATCGACGGCCGGGTCTTCAGTTGACGGATGTTTGCGCCTTTTTCGCAACAATGATGCGGGCAATAAAAAATTGCGTTTTCATGCACGCATATCTTCGTCACTTCGAGTGAACATTAAGCGCCGTCTGATTTTCTTAGACTGAGTGATCAGCCGCCAAAATCATCAAGCATGATATCCTCGCGGTCAACGCCGAGATCGAGCAACATGTTGATGACCGAGATATTCATAATTGGCGGCCCGCACATATAATATTCACAGTCTTCGGGGGCGGGGTGTTCTTTTAGATATTGTTCGAACAGAACATTGTGAATGAAGCCAGTATATCCGTCCCAGTCGTCTTCGGGCAAGGCGTCCGATAACGCGACATGCCAGTCGAAATTTTTATTATCCTTCGCAAGAGTGTCGAAATCCTCGACGAAAAACATTTCGCGCTTCGACCGGGCGCCGTACCAGAACGTAATTTTCCGGTCGGAATGCAGGCGTTTTAATTGGTCAAAAATATGACTGCGCATGGGCGCCATGCCGGCGCCGCCGCCGACGAATACCATTTCTTTTTCCGTGTCGCGGGCGAAAAACTCGCCAAACGGTCCAGATATAGTGACCTTGTCGCCTGGCTTCAGATTAAAGATGTAGGAAGACATTTTTCCCGGCGGGATGCCTTCACTGCCCGGCGGCGGTGACGCGATCCGCACGTTGAGCATGATCATGCCTTTTTCTTCCGGATAATTCGCCATAGAGTAGGCGCGCTCGATCGGTACGTCTACGACCGATTCATACTGCCACAAGTTAAACTTGTCCCAGTCCTCCCGATATTCCTCAGCCACATCGAAGTCTTCGTAGCGCACTTTGTGCGGCGGCGCGGCGATCTGGATATAGCCGCCCGCACGGAAGTTCACGTCCTCACCGTCAGGCAGTTTCAGCACGAGGGCTTTGATAAATGTCGCCACATTATCATTCGAAACGACTTCGCACTCCCATTTCTTTACGCCGAAGACCTCTTCGGGGACTTCAACTTGCATATCCTGCTTGACTGCGACCTGGCACGATAGGCGATCGCCGAAGGCCGCTTCACGTTTTGTGATATGACTTTCTTCCGTTGGCAGAATTGAGCCGCCGCCAGCGTGAATTTTAACCCGGCATTGCGCGCAGGTGCCGCCGCCCCCACAGGCTGATGGCACGAAGAGTTTCTGTTCCGCCAGGGTCTGCAACAGCTTGCCCCCGGCTGGCACCGAGATTGTTTTTTCGCCGTTAATGGTGATCTCGACATTGCCCGTTGAGACCAGTTGCGAGCGCGCCATCATGATGATCGAGACCAGCGTAACCACGATCAGTGTAAAGAGCAGAATGCCAAGACCGAAAGTCGCCACCTGCATGCTCCTTTACAATTTGATCCCGCCGAACGCCATGAAGGCGAGCGACATCAGGCCAGCGGAAATAAAGGTGATGCCGAGCCCCTGCAGACCATCGGGAATATCGGAATATTTTAGTTTTTCGCGCACGCCGGCCATCGCGGCGATAGCGAGCGCCCAACCAAAACCAGACGAAACGCCATAAACGGCCGACTCGGCAAGGTTGTAATCGCGTTCCACCATGAATAATGATCCGCCAAGGATGGCGCAGTTAACAGTAATAAGCGGAAGAAAAACGCCAAGCGCGTTGTAAAGCGGGGGGAAGTACTTATCGAGCACCATTTCCAGGATTTGAACCATGGCGGCGATAACGCCGATATAAGAAATCAGACCAAGAAAGGTGAGATCGACTTCAGAAAAACCGGCCCATGAGAGCGCCCCGGGCTTGAGGAGGTAAGTGAGGATCAGGTTGTTCGTCGGTACCGTGATCGCCTGAACGATAATCACAGAAATGCCAAGCCCGATGGCCGTGGCGATCTTTTTCGATACAGCGATAAAAGTGCACATACCGAGAAAGAAAGATAACGCCAGATTTTCGACGAAGATCGCCTTTACCGCGATGGCGACGAGGTCTTCCATCAGTGGGCCTCAACTGTCTGTATTCGAAATTCACGTCTTTCTAATTGTTCCGGCTTCCACGCCCGTACGGCCCAAATGAGCAATCCGATAATAAAAAAAGCTGACGGCGGTAGCAGCAGCATACCGTTCGGAACATACCAGCCACCATTATTCACGGTCTCCATAATCGTAATGCCGAAAAGACTACCCGCCCCAAAGAATTCCCGAATCGCGCCCACGGACATAAGGACCAGTCCGTATCCAAGACCGTTCCCCACGCCGTCGAGAAAAGAAGCGATCGGCGGGTTTTTCATGGCGAATGCTTCGGCTCGGCCCATGACAATACAGTTCGTGATAATCAGCCCGACAAAAACAGAGAGCGTTTTTGAAATCTCGAAGGCAAAGGCTTTTAAGAGCTGATCCACCATGATGACCAGTGATGCGATGACAACCATCTGCACGATAATGCGGATCGAGCTCGGGATCTGGTTGCGTATCATGGAGATGAACATGGACGAAAAGCCGGTCACTGTGATTACGGCGAGCGACATCACGAATGCGACTTTGAGGGACGATGTTACGGCGAGCGCGGAACAAATGCCGAGTACCTGCAGCGTGATCGGATTATTGTCCACCATCGGGTCGACCAGTAATTGCTTTCGGGTTTGCGACATCAGACGTCCCCTGTTTTCAGATTAGCAAGAAAACGAGCGTAACCGGCTTCGCCCATCCAGAACCGGACAAGATTGTCCACACCATTCGCCGTCAGCGTGGCGCCGGACAATGCGTCTATATGATAGTCTTGGCCGGCCGGCGGGGCGGTTTTGGCGACAGTGATCTGCAGCTGGCCGTTTTCATCGCTCAATTTCTTACCGCGCCAGAGGGCTTTCCAACGGGGATTATCCACCTCGGCGCCAAGGCCCGGCGTTTCACCATGTTCATAAAATTGCAGGCCGTAGATCTCATTGCCGTTCTCTTCGATGGCGATGAAACCGTATAATGTCGACCAGAGGCCGTACCCGTAGATCGGTAAGACGACTTTGTCGATTTCTCCGTTGGCGTCGCGCAGTAAATAGACGGTTACAAATTTTGCTTGCCGGCCGATCGACGCTGGATCGTCGTCAAGTACAATTGATGTCTCCGGGTTGTCAGCTGCTGCGCGATCATCAAAAGTCAGTGGGTTAAACGCATCCGTGAAATTACCGCTGGCGATCTCAAGAACTTTGGGCTCAAATGCTTGAAACGCTTCGAGAACGTCCTGGTTCGGATCATATACACCAGCGACCTGAAGGATGTTAATCTGCTTGTCTTTAAGTTTGTTCACCTCTTGCAGGGGCCGCAGCGAAACGGCCATTGCTGACACAGCCATGGAGGCTACAAGACAAAGCGTTACAGCGACGAATATTGTTTTCGGTGCCGAATCCGGCGGCATTTCCAGAAAACGCTGGATTACCCCTTTTCGCCTTGAGGGCTGCATTTGTTCCTCTCGCTCAGGCATAGCGTCTGGCTCGTCGTTTAATATTGGCTTGCACCACGAAATGATCAATGAGCGGTGCAAAGACATTTCCAAAGAGAATTGCGAGCATCATCCCTTCAGGAAAGGCGGGGTTGATCACTCTGATCAGGATGACCATGACGCCGATCAACGCACCGTAGATATATCGGCCGAGATTTGTGTGAGACGCTGATACCGGCTCCGTCACCATAAAAACAAGACCGAACGCGTATCCGCCAATCACCAAATGCCAGTACCAAGGCATCGCAAACATCGGATTGGTATCCGAACCAATCGAGTTCAGAAGCAGGGAAAATCCAATCATGCCGCCAAGGCAGCCGAGCACCATACGGTAATTGGCAATTTTTGTCGCTAACAGGAAAACCAGGCCGATCAAGCAGGCGAGGGTCGACGTTTCACCGATGCAACCCTGAATCGTGCCGAGAAATGCGCTCGTCCAGGTAATGCCGTTATCGGCGAGCATCTGGTAGCCGTCAGAGGCAGAGACGGACAAGGCCGTTGCGCCCGAAAAACCGTCCACCGGCGTCCAAATTGTATTGCCAGACATGTCCGCCGGGTAGGCGAAATACAAAAACGCTCGGCCGGTGAGGGCGGGGTTGAGGAAATTCTTGCCAGTGCCGCCAAAAACTTCCTTGCCGATGACAACGCCGAAGGAAATACCCAGCGCCACCTGCCAAAGCGGGACGTCTGGCGGCATGGTGAGAGCGAAGAGCATGGAGGAAACAAGAAAGCCTTCGTTGACTTCATGACGCCGTGTCGTTGCGAACAGCACTTCCCATAAGCCGCCGGCGATTAAGGTCGTGGCGTAAATCGGTATGAAATAAAGAGCGCCGTGGGCAAAATTTGCGAAAGGATTACCTGGGTCGAAACCGATTCCAAGGGCGTCGATAATCCAGACGCGCCAGCCAGAACCCCCAAGCGTGGCGATCGCCGTATTGACCTGCAAACCAACGTTGTAGAGGCCGACCAGAATACAAGGAATGGTCCCTATCACGACATAGGTCATGATCCTTTTCATATCGATATGTGATCGTGCGTGCGGGGCTACCGTGGTCACGGTTTTCGGCGTAAACGCAAAGCTCTCCACCATCTCGTAGATGGGGAAGTACCGCTCCCATTTCCCGCCTTTGGAAAAGTGGGGCTCGATATTGTCGAAGAAGCTGCGCAGGCTCACCAG
Source organism: Pseudomonadota bacterium (assembly GCA_039186325.1). Taxonomy (GTDB): domain Bacteria; phylum Pseudomonadota; class Alphaproteobacteria; order Caulobacterales; family Parvularculaceae; genus Hyphococcus. Next base: position 6,104 of record JBCDAD010000054.1, read on the forward strand.
CTAGCCTTCCTTTTCGATTTTGGCGAGGCAATCACGCAATGCCAGTCCATATTCGTATTTTGCGGGGCAAGCGAAGGTGACGAGACTAAGATCCTCCTCATCAAGCTCCAGCGCGCCCAGCGCTTGAGCAACGTCCGTATCCATCACGAGTAGCGCCCGCAATAGCTGCGTCGGTAAAAAATCCTGCGGCATTAACTCCTCGAAGGTACCCATCGGCACCATCGCGCGTCGCCCGCCGTTGAGATTGGACGTCAGCGAAAACAGTTTGTTCGATAGCGCCGAGCCGAGCACGGGCTGGACCGCGAACTTGTCCGGCATAGGACGTATCCATCCAAGCGGGTTTTGCTTCTGGTCTTCCTCAATGACGGTCACTTGGCGAGCGTAACGAGAAAGAAAAGCGCTTTCGCGTTCGTCGCCAGAACGCCCGCTTAGGATTGAGCCGGAAATGACGCGCGCCGGGATCCGGTCATCAAATTCTCCATGGCTGAGTTCTAGGAGTGAAGCGCCCATGACAGTGCGCAGGAGGCGCGGTCGGCGTATGAGAGGGCCGCCGAGAGCGACAACACGTTCCGCATTCAATTGGTCCGTCTTCATCAGCTGGCCGATGGCGATAGCGTCCTGATAACCGATCGTCCATACTGTGCGCTCGGCCGTCGGCGGCAACAGGAAATGCATATGCGTACCGGATAGGCCGGCGGGATGCGGACCGGAAAATGCAACGGCTTCAACACCAGGGACATCCGCGCCGGGTATGTCGCTGCCGCTTTCAAAGCAGAGATAAGCGTTGCCTGCGCTTAAAGCCGCAATCGCCTCAACACCTTTCTCAAATGCATCCGGCGCTCCGGCGATGATCAGAGCAGGATTCGGAGCAAGCGGCTCGGTGTCCATTGCGTTTATGAAAATGGCGGCCGGTCTCGTGTCCGGGGCCGGTACTTTTGAATAGGGGCGTGTACGGAAAGATGTCCAAAGGCCAGACGCACAAAGGCGTTCCGCAACGCCCGCTGCTGTGGTCGGGTCGCCGAAATGGCTGAAGTCGATCGGCGGCGCGGCGTCATCGTCAACTTCTATCTCAACACTTATCAGCGCGCGCCGATATCCACGGTTGATTGCTTTTATGCGACCGGACGTTGGTGCGGTTACAAATACGTCAGGAGCATCTTTGTGGGCGAAAAGCGGCGCCCCGGCGCCAACGATATCGCCTTCCTGCACCGCAAGCCGCGGTTTCAGACCGATATAGTCGCCCCCGAGTACGGCCGTCAGGCGCGGTCTCGGGCCGGGGTAAATCTTTGATTCCGGTACACCCAGCACAGGCAGGTCGAGACCCTTACGAAGTTCAAAATGCTTCACGCTTTCCAACTCCGCGCTTGTGCATTTAAAAACGTAAGGCCTCGCTGAGCCCTCAAGATCAGGAGCATATACCTTGTATCTTCCATATTTGGCCTAGAAAGTCTTATTTTTGCAGCGCAGACCCACCAGCTTATAATGCCTCCCGGGGCCCGATGCCCACGACAACCTGCACTACCGTTGATGAACGCTACTCACCAGTTTTTTTTCTTTTTTTTGTTTTTTTGCGCCGCTTGTAGTGGGGAGCCCGCCGTTATCAAGCTCAATGGCGAGACCATGGGGACCTCCTACAACATAGTGGTCGTCGACCATAACAGAGCCCTAAAGCAGGAAGTCCTCCACGACGCCGTCGAGGCGACACTTCGGGACGTTAACGCCCGTTTTTCAAACTGGGACCAAAATTCGGAAGTATCGCGTTTCAACCGGCGGCATATGACTGACCCGATCGCAGTTTCGGCTGACTTCACCGAGGTTATGTCGATCGCGAACATCGTGCACGAGGCGAGCGAGGGGCAATTCGACGTCACGCTAGCGCCGCTGGTCGAGCTTTGGGGCTTCGGTGCTCCGGGCGGGACATTAGAACCCCCGGGGGATGACGCGATTGCTAAAGCAATGGCGAGGACGGGGCAGCAGGTTGTGCTTGCGTCAACCAACGGAGGGCGACGTCTTCGTAAAACAGTTCCCTCTGCGTCGATTTATCTCGCGGCCATCGCAAAAGGGTACGGTATCGACAAAGTGGCCGGGCGATTAAAATCCATGGGCGCATCGCATTATATGGTCGAAATTGGCGGTGATTTGCTGACGGCAGGCGCTAATCCGAATGGCGCACCATGGAGGATCGGCGTGGAACGCCCGGATGCAGCCATGCGAACAGTTGAAGACGTTGTTTATGTTTCCGGCCTTGGGATGGCGACTTCCGGCGATTACCGCCTTTATTTTGAATACGACGGTGAACGGTATTCGCACATTATTGATGCAACGACAGGCCGACCTGTGACGCACGCTACAGCGTCAGTCACAGTCTTAGCCGAATCCGCAGCTTTAGCGGACGCCTGGGCGACGGCTTTGCTCGCTCTTGGAAGTGAGCGTGGTATGCCAATCGCTGAAAAGAACGAAATTGCCGCCTTATTTATTGATCGGCGGGACGATAATGGCGATATACAATTCCATCACATTCAAAACGAACGTTTCGCACGGCTCCAGGCGTATGACACGACCGGGCGACCTTAGGACCAGGCTCAATGGCTACATTCATCTTCGCTTTCGGTCTTTTGGCGCTCATCATGTTGGGTATGGCGCTTGGCGTTTTATTGATGGGCAAGACCATCAAGGGCAGCTGCGGTGGGTTGAACGCCATCTCCGATCTTGACCAGTGCCTAGTTTGCAAAAAAGACATTGACCCGAACAGCCCGCTCCGTGAACGCCTCGTGTGTCCTCGCGCCTTGCGTAAAAGCGCCCGGATGGCGGGAGAGTGATACAACACGGGGCTCGTTAGAGACATATGTTGACCGGCGGGGTAGTTGGAATGACCAATTGCGCTGCACTATTCAAATCGCAGCGGGATAAACGCCAATAGAGCGAGGCAAACTGCCGCCGTGACGCCGAAAATCCATAATTTCCACGCAGGTCCACCATATTTCCAGTTTTTGCGGTACTGGTAGCCGGCCAGCACACCGGCAATGAATACAAGCGTTGCAGGAAAAGGCGTTAAGAATACAGCATCTTGCGGCATACGGGTGTTTCCCGATCGGATCACAGTCGACTATGATGTAAGGGAAAAACCTATAACGAGAAACAGAGGGTGAGGAAAATGCGTGCTCCCACTTCTTACGCTGGGCCAAGACAAAGCGAAAAAAAACATGACGCCACGTTCAGCCAGACAGAGAAAACCAACATTTCCACAAAAGAAGCGACAGTAGAGACGCTGCTTGCTGAAAAAGGCAATGATGTTTTTTCGGTGCAGCCTGATGAATTGATGCTGAAAGCGGTAAGTCTGCTAAGGGAAAAACGAATTGGCGCGTTGGTCGTTACGTCACCGGACGGCGCTCTTGAAGGCATCCTGTCGGAACGAGATATCGTTCGAAAATTGGCGGAAACGCCGGGTCAGGTCCTGCAGCAGAAAGTCGAAATGTTGATGACCCGAAAGGTGCAGGTCTGTTCGCCGAAGGATTCGCTAATTCAGGTGCTGCGAAGAATGACTGAAAACCGATTCCGTCACATGCCCGTCGTTAGCGGCGACAAACTCATCGGGTTGGTGACAATCGGCGATGTCGTTCATCACCGCTTGAACCAGCTTGAGCACGAATCTGTTCAATTGAAACAGATGATAGTTGGTTAGAGCGCTGTAACGGTTCTTCGTTCCGCAGTAGAAATAAATCTCGAATAGCGCGCGTTCTAATGTCGTCAGTACGGAATGGGGGGGCGGGCTGAATTGGTATAGTCGCCTATGCCGAGTAATGCGCATACGCAGCATATTATGCTGAGAAACGTGTGCAGTATTTAGACCGCGTTGGTGGGTGCTTCCTCCAGCATTTGGTCGAATTTGTCGAAGCTCGGTATTGAACGGTGGAAGCTGATTTTTGTATGCTTTGTTGATCAATCTAGCTATCTGCGGCGCACTTTAACTTATAGGGTGCAGCACCCATACGCACAGATGGACCAGTAATCAGTACAAAAATAATTATTCGAAAACGAACGTGTAGCGTAGGCGACGCGCCCAACGAATATCTGCTCGCGATTACGCCGGGAATGTCTGAAAAATATCGTGCTTCCTTGGGGCGTTTCCGGTCAGGCGGTCATCAGTACTACATCGTTTATCCAGCGCCTATCACTAAGTAGCACCACCTGTATATGTGCAGCGCATATACCTATCATATTTTTGCTGATTACGTACTGCGGATTAAAATCCATGAGAAAATTTGTCTAAATTGCCCTATCGGCCTTGTTCGACTTTGCTGTATTTTTCCAACAGCGCTTTTCTACAAAAAAGTTCAGTTCTTGTCGATTTCTTTCGAGGTTTTTGTTTTCTAGGTGCGCTGAACGTAAAGAAATAGAGATTGGACAACAGGCCACCAAATGTGAAGAATGGGCGGAAACGGGCCGCCTTTGGTTCACCAAAGACTCGAAATAGTATAAAGTCTTATATAAACTGTATACGGAGGATAATCCAAGGATGGAAAAACTCTATGAGAATGCTGCCGCAGCGCTTGAAGGCGTGCCATTTGACGGTATGACGGTAATGGCGGGCGGCTTTGGTCTTTGCGGAATTCCGGAAAACTTGATTACGGCGTTGCGCGACTCTGAAGTTAAAGACATAACAGTGATTTCGAATAACGCTGGTGTCGATGACTTTGGACTTGGGCTGCTTTTACAGACGCGTCAGATCAAAAAAATGATTTCGTCCTATGTAGGCGAGAATAAAGAATTTGAACGGCAATATCTTTCCGGCGAACTTGAACTTGAATTCAATCCGCAAGGAACCCTAGCTGAACGCTGCCGCGCCGGCGGGGCCGGAATACCGGGTTTTTATACTAAGACCGGTGTCGGGACCTTGATCGCCGAGGGTAAAGAGCACAAAGAGTTTAATGGCGAGACGTACATTCTTGAGACAGGGCTTGTCGCAGATCTTTCAATTGTAAAAGCCTGGAAAGGTGACGAGCAGGGCAACCTCATCTTTCGCAAAACGGCGCGTAATTTTAATCCGATGATGGCGACCGCCGGTAAAATGACCATCGCGGAAGTTGAAGAGATTGTGCCGCTTGGTAGCCTCGATCCGGACGCGATCCACACGCCGGGTATCTTCGTCCAACGTATCATTAAAGGAGATCATGAAAAACGGATTGAACAACGCACTGTTCGGGAAAGGGAGACTGCCTAATGGCCTGGGATCGCAATCAAATGGCCGAACGGGCGGCGAAAGAGCTCAAAGACGGGTTTTACGTCAATCTCGGGATCGGGATCCCGACGCTGGTAGCGAACTATATTCCGACCGGCGTCGATGTGACGTTGCAGTCCGAGAACGGCATGCTGGGTATGGGACCGTTTCCGTATGAAGATGAAATTGATCCGGATCTGATCAACGCTGGTAAGCAAACAATTACAGAACTACGTCGGACCTCGTATTTTTCCAGTGCGGACTCGTTCGGAATGATCCGTGGCGGTCACATCGATCTTTCAATCTTAGGCGCTATGGAGGTTGCGGAAAACGGAGATCTCGCGAATTGGATGATCCCCGGCAAAATGGTCAAAGGCATGGGTGGCGCGATGGACCTTGTCGCCGGCGTCAAGCGCGTAGTCGTTGTCATGGATCATACCTCAAAGAAGGGCGATCCGAAACTTCTCCACAATTGCTCGCTGCCGCTCACGGGCCAGCGTGTGGTCGATATGGTGATCACCAACCTCGGTGTTTTCACAATTGAAGATGGAGAGGGTATGTCACTCATTGAGCTTGCCGATGGTGTGACGGTCGATGAGGTAAAAGAAAAGACGGAAGCGAAGTTCGCCACGGCCTTGTAAGCTCTATCGAAAATAAAGTCGTCGGTATTTATGAACCGGTATGTGTTTCGCGTGAGTATTCTTCAACCGGCCAGACTAAGCCATCGCCGATAAGTTACCGGAATTGCATGTCGCCGCTTACTCTGGGTAGATGCGGACGATTATTGTGATGCGGCGCTTCGTTCTTTCCAAATGTCAAAGCCAAGAATGCCGACAAACCATTTCGCTGTTCTTGACGTAAGAGAACAGTATGTACGAACAGCGTAAAAAAACGAATTCAGCATTGTTTGAAGTTTGATTGGTGACGTTGCTTTAGCACGTAGTTCAGATACAGGTTTGGCGCACCTACGATTGAGCAGCTGGTTATATCAATTGGGTTCACGGGAATTGCAATGGAAAAAAATTTACAAGGTGATCTGACTGTCTTTTTCGACGGTGGTTGTCCGTTATGTCGACGGGAAATAGATTTTTATCGTCGCCGTCACGGCGCCGATGTAATCAACTGGTTAGATATAAACACGCAGGCAGACGATTTTTTTGTACCTAATTTGTCGCGTTGTGACGCCATGCGGCGACTCCATGTCCAAACACGTGATGGTCAATTGTTATCAGGCGCCGCCGCTTTCGCCGCACTTTGGCGCGCTTTGCCTGGGTTTCGCATCATTGGAATAGTTGCTGCAATTCCGCCAATTCAATGGTGCCTGGAAATAAGTTATAGAGTTTTTCTGCACTTTCGTCCCTTATGGCGACGACGAATTCACCCGTAGAGAGCGCGTTTCTCGTGGAGGAAAAAGTTCACATCGTTTGGTTTAAACGCGATTTGCGCGTCGTAGATCATAGAGCGTTGAATGATGCGGCTGAGCGTGGACCTGTCCTGCCTTTGTTTGTTGTTGAACCAGAACTTTGGCGGCAACCGGACATGTCTGCGCGGCAATGGTCATTTGTTGCTGAGGCATTGCAAGACCTCAGGTCTGATTTAGCGGATCTCGGTCAACCGCTTATCGTCCGAAATGGTTCTATCATCGATACACTATCTTCATTAAATCAGCAATTTGTTTTAGCCGGCTTATGGTCCCATGAAGAAACAGGAAATCACTGGGCGTATTCCCGCGACCGCGCTGTCCGGTCCTGGTGTCGTCAAAATGGCGTTCCGTAGACGGAGCGCCGTCAAGCCGGCGTTATTCGAAGACTGAAAACACGAAATGGTTGGGCCCAAGAGTGGGATCGCTTTATGATGGAGGAAATTGTAAAGCCCCCAGCGCTCACCCCGCTTGAGAACATTACGCCAGGCCCAATTCCGTCCGCCAGTGAGCTAGGTCTCGCTAATGATAATTGTCCCAATCGCCAGAAAGGCGGGCGTCGACGCGCGACTGTGCGGCTAAACAGTTTTCTCGTAACTCGCGGCAAAACTATCGGCGCGCCATGTCTAGCCCTGTAACCGCATATGATCAGTGCTCCAGGCTTTCTCCTCATCTCGAGTGGGGTACAATTTCCATGCGCGAAGCGGCTCAGGCGACTTGGCAACGACATTGCGAAATAAAAAAGAAGAACATCGCGGGGGGATGGCGTGGATCAATGGCATCCTTTCAGGGTCGTCTTCACTGGCGGGACCATTTCACGCAAAAGCTAGAAGACGAGCCACGTATAGAATTCGAAAACTTACATCCCGCTTATGACGGTGTGCGACCAGCGGAATCAAGCTCGTCGCTGTTAGCGGCTTGGCGAAATGGCGAAACAGGTTTGCCTTTTGTCGATGCTTGCATGAACGCTTTAGCGGCTACAGGTTGGATGAATTTCCGTATGCGGGCGATGTTAATGGCGGTCGCGAGTTATCATTTCTGGCTGCCCTGGCGAAAGCCGGGAGAACACCTCGCGCGCCAGTTCGTCGATTACGAGCCAGGCATTCACTGGCCGCAGGTGCAGATGCAATCTGGTACAACCGGCATCAATACTGTGAGGATTTATAACCCGATCAAACAGGGCAAAGATCAAGATCCAGGCGGCGCTTTTATTCGTGAATGGGTTCCGGCGTTAAAAACGGTTCCGCGTGAGTTTCTGCATGAGCCGTGGCTTTGGGATGGTGCGCCACAAATACTGGGTAAAACCTATCCCTATCAGGTTGTTGATCATCTCGCAGCAGCGAGAGCAGCGCGTCAGAAAATATGGGCTGTTCGCAGCAATTCCGGATTTCGTGCGAGCCCTGATGCGATACAGACCAAACACGTTAGCAGGAAAAGCGGTATCAAAATAACGGGCCGGAAGAAGGGATCAAAATCTATCGCCAACGGGAAACGATTTTGATCGTAGATTAATCTGCCGTGCTGACCTCCGGTTCGGCAATCAAACCATCTTCTACGAAACCGTTGATGTTCCGTTCAGTAATTCCGAACGACAAGAGAATTGCGCGTGAGTGCTCGCCGTGGCGCGGGGCGCGCACGGCAGGTTTAGTCCCTTCGTTATTCCAACAGTTTATGGGCTGGCTAAGGTCACCATCAATAGGGTCGGGAATGACAACCGAATTGGTTTCAGTTAACGCCATTTGTGAGGCAGCTTCGCCGTAAGTCAGTACTGGCGTGACACAGCAATCAGTTCCTTCGAGTAATTCTATCCAAGCGCCTTTCGGTTTCGACTTGATGATTTCGCGTACCGCTTCTTTCGTCGCCCCGTCCAGCGAAAGACGAGCCGGAATAAGATCCGGGCGGTCGATCAGGTTGCAAAAGCGCTCCCAGAATTGTGGTTCAAGGGCGCCAACGGCGATCCAGCCCCCGTCGCTTGTTTCGTAATATCCGTAGCAGGCGAGCGCCCCGGTAAGTATGTCGCCTCCGCGCTCCGGGCTCCTCTTAAATGTTTCCCGGGTCGCATAGGGGAGGACATTCGATGCGAAGAGCGAGCCCGCCATCGAAATATCGAGGAAAGCCCCTTTGCCCGTGCGTTCGCGATGAAACAGCGCTGTCAATATCGCGTTGATTGCGGGTAGAGCGCCGCCGGCGATGTCAGCGACCTGAAAATTCGACAACGCGGGCCCGCAGTCCCCCGACCCCATTTGATCGGATACGCCCGATAGTGCGCAAATATTTATATCGTGGGCGGCTTTTTCA
>JBCDAD010000055.1:0-14600 GCA_039186325.1 Pseudomonadota bacterium
ACGTCAATCGCTTGCGAGCGAAAGGCGAAGGCGCCCTCGCCGCGCTCGTTAAAGCGGGGGTTGGACGGTTTCGTCCCATTATATTGACATCTGTCACGACGTTCATCGGTCTTATGCCGATCATGTGGGAACGCTCCACAAATGCAGAGTTCTTGAAACCCGTCGTCATCGCGCTGGCATGCGGCGTTGGGTTCGCTGTCTTCGTTACGTTGATATTCGTGCCAGCGATGTACGCCGTTGGGGCTGACATCGCCAGATTTTATCGTTGGGCTTGGACGGGCGAACGGCAGCCGAAAATCGGCTTTGGAAGTTCAGTAGAATCTGACTTTGCCGGTAACGAAGGTCGCGCGCGTGGCTCAGCGGGCCTGGACCCGGCTGAATAAATGCGCCGCAAGCCCATTCAAAGCGTCCGGCTTTGTTAACTCTATGTTAAGACCTTGCTGAGATATTAAGATTATCTTCTCCCGAGAAGATACCCCACCATACCCCACGACAGTGAGTACCCGCCGCGTTTCCCCAAGACGCGGCGGTCTCGCTTTTTGGGAACAAAAAGCATAGCGCTCCACAAAGAGCGGCATCGTCAGGTTATCTGTCTGGTGGTGAACGACCGACTAAACCGTTGACTTATCTGCTCAGGCGTGAACGTCGGTTATTTATAGGAATACCGGGAAATCGCTCAGCCCTGGACTGAGCGGCTCCAACGCGCCATCCGGGGAAAAACCGCATACCGGGCGAAAACGAGGTCCGGCGAGGCGTACCAATTCAGGGCACTCACCGCAGAAATTTTATGGCGCCCGAATTGCGAGTGGGTTGACTGAACACCGCGTCGAACTTTTTGAAAATCTAGGTGGATTTCGGGAAACGCGTTTGATATAGGACCGCTTCTACAAGGTATTCCCCGATAGCTCAGTTGGTAGAGCAGCTGACTGTTAATCAGCGGGTCACTGGTTCGAGTCCAGTTCGGGGAGCCATCCATTCCAATTTCTCTTTTCTGGACAAGAACTTAGCTTCGCAATCTGTCTCACTTTCTGTGATATTGATTTCGGGTGGGACTATCTCGACTGATTTTCCGGCAGATATCCACCGCGCCATTGCTTTGGTCGCGAGCGCTTCGCGATCACGCTCTCGAATGTACTGTTCGAATATCTGAATTGAGTCATGTCCGGTGACTGCCGTCGCCTCTGCGGAGGAGCAGCCGGCGTGCACCAACATCACAGACGCGGCCTTTCGCAATCCATGCGCCGAGCAATGGGGAAGCCCCCCCTCTTTGCACCATTCCTTAAAACGGTTCCCGAATGACTCCCGGGCGCCCCATGGTTTGCCATTATTCTTTGTAAGGAACGCTAGATTGCTGACAGGCGTCGCCGCAATCGACGCCGCCAGATTTGGATGGATCGGAACATCAACACGCGTTCCGGTCGTGTCTTCGGTTTTCTTTGGCGTGTAGACAAGGCGGCCGTTTTTTATGTGCTGCCTGCCGAGCCGCCATGCATCGTCGCGCCGACAACCGGTATAGAGCATGAGATCGAGAGACAAACGCGCCTGTGTTCCCAAAGGATCGCTTTTCATATTGCTCGATCTCGGCGGGCGTCCACGTGTGATAACCACGATTGCGACCATTGATCTTCACCAATGGCACATCTCGCGCAGCATTGTGCGATAGATATCCGTATTGAACGCCGAAGCTGAAGAGCATACGCAGCGCTTTCAACAAAGCATTGGCGACATGTGGTTTTTCCGCTCGGGATTTACAGGGTCTGGTGGAAAATTATCAGCTTACCAGTCTGATAGTGGGGTGCGAAAAACCTGCGTAATCCTCACCCTGCCAATTTATTTGTTATCCGAAAATAGAGTCATCGTAATCATACATTTTAACGGCCCCCCCCCGGTTTTCAGGGGCGGGCCGTAGAATAAGAGCGTGGTTCGGTCAGTTGATCTGCTGTACGTCCATGACGAGCTGGTTCCAGTTTCGCTGGTTTTCTATGTCGTGCTCCAGGCCTTGTTCATCGGCTTGGCGGAAACGTTCCAAAGCAGGCGTTTTACTAGTCGCCTGGTAAAGCCAATAAGCCTCCGCCTTCAGGGCTTCATCGATAGGTTTATCGATTGATTCGTAGACCATCTGTTTGCAAGCATTGATCGACTCGGCCGGGAATTGAGCAATGCGTTTTGCGAGATTATCGACGAAAGGTCCGATCTCGTCCGAATCGAGCGCTTTGTTGATTGTGCCAAAGCGCTCGGCGTCATCGGCATCGTAGTCCTGTGCACTGAGAATAATCTCAAGAGCGCGGCCGAGGCCTGTTTGACGGGCCATTCGCGAAGCGCCGCCGCCACATGGCAGAATGCCCATGCCGACTTCCATCTGCATGAATTTGAATTTGCCGCGAGCCGCGAAGCGCATGTCGAGCGCCAGCGCCAGCTCATGCCCCCCACCGCGGGCGAAGCCTTCCAATTTCGCAATGGTCGCCTGTGGGACTTTACTGATCCGCTCACAAATGGTTTGCAGATCAAGGAGTTGCGCTTCGTCTCGCGACACCGCTTCGTCCGACATGTCCTTGAGTAGTTCGGTGTCGTAGTGGCAAACCCAGATTTCCGGGTTGGCCGATTGAAAGACAACAACTTTCGTCTTTCTGTCGCGCTCCAGGCGCATGGCGAGACTGTTGAGGTCAGCGAGCATTTCCTGGCCTTGCACATTGACCGTGCCGAAATCGAACGTAACGGTCAGGATGGCTTCGTCTTGCACGGCGGAGAATGTTGTAAAGCCTTCGTATTTCATGAGGTTTCCTTTCAGTGGGCTTGGTGTTGAAGACAAAGGGGTATTGCTGACCTGACGGGTTGTCGGGTCTTGCGTATTTTGAATTTGCTCGACGTGGTCAGCCAATAATCTGTTCGATGGCCTCGATCACTCGCCTATTTTTGGCGGAATCCAGAGCATCAGGATGCGGTTGGGAAAATGATCTGCGATCATTGTCGTAGTAACGGCCGGACGCATCGGCAAACTCATCGCTCACGGCGGCGCGCGTTAGAATATCCGCACCAATGCTAAGGTCATGACCCTCCTGGCCATAGGCTTCCTTCACCATTTTACTGCCCAGGAACGACGCCGGGTTGACAGCGACAATCATTGGTCCATCCGTACCAAGCTCTTTCGCCATTTCAAAAGACCACATGGTCAGGGCGAGCTTGCTTTGAGCGTAGGCGTCGCTATCGGAGAAGGAGGTTTTATTCAGAAAGCCTTGTACAATGACGGGCGCTTGAGCAGCCGAGGACAGGTTCACGACACGCCCGTCCGAACCAAGAAGCGGCAGCAGTGTCTTCGCCAGAATGTAAGGCGCGACCACATTCACGATGAAGCGCGCGTCATATCCATCATGGGTGAGCGGGTTCGTCATTTTGAAGACGCCAGCATTATTGATCAGGACATCGATCTTGTTGAAGTCTCCTTTGACCGCAGCGGCCATAGCCCTAACCTCCGCGATGTTTGAAAGGTCCGCACGGTAGGTCTTCATCTCCCCTGAACCGTCAATAGCCGAGACCGCGTCAGCAGCAGCATGAAGCTTATTAGAATTCCGGCCGTGGAGCAAAAGCGTGTGGCCGGCGGGCGCCATCATTTTTGCGGTTTCCAGGCCGATACCATCCGTCGCGCCGGTGATTAAAATCGTCTTTGTCATATCATTTGTCCTATTTCGTATGGTGCGCCTGGCTGAATCGATGCGCCGCTAAAAGGGCGAAATCCCGTCCGGTTTGACACCAGGAATGGTCCATCGCTGCTCAGCGCCGGCAGGCGCCGGGTTTTGGCCGTGTTGATAAGGGGTTCGCCCTCGTTCACCATAGAGCCAGAAGACAAAGTTGCGGCGTTCACCCTCCGTTATCGGTTCCGATGCGTGTGCGACATTCCCGCGATGGATCATCGCCGTTCCCGGTTCAAAATGTAGGCTCGCTACCTTGGCGCTCTCCTGGTCGAAAAAGCGCACGGCAGAACCAGAGAATTTTTCACCCGGCAAGTTCAGATTGATGTTCAGTGTTACGCTAGACGCATCTGTATGCGGACGAAGGGTCGTATCTTTGCCGGCCTGCCAGGCGATCGAGAACCCAAAGGTCTGGCTGTCAAAGCCGTAGACCTCCGGAAAAAGGAGTCGGGCGACGGGACGCATATAACGGTTCATCAAGTCTTGATAAAACGCTTGGAACGCTGGCGCGGCAAGGTAGCCCTCGGAGCGTGGGTCAAGCATGGCGCCGCCGCGGTTCAGAACAATCCCGTAAGGCGGGCGTAAGGGTATTCCGGCGTCGGCGACACGGTCCATATAATCCCGCAACGCGCTCAGCTTTTTCGGATCGAAGAATTGGGCTTTATAGACGTTCGGGAACACCTCAGTCCAAAGGTCTTTGACAGAAAATTCCTGTGTAGGGTCCTCCCAGCTTTTTTCAACCGCTTCCCGCAAAGCGGGGGCGTAGAGTGCGCTATTCAGTGCGATATCGCCGCGCCCGCCATTCTTTTCCCACTCAGTCCAGGCATCTTCAAAAAGGGTCTCATTCTCATTCCAGAAGTGAAGAACGGAAGGGTCGCGCTGCAACATAGCATCTCTTGACGGACGCAATACGGTGCGGGCTTTTGTCAGTGTTGTTGTCGACATGATGTTATGCCTCTTTGGCTCACGAATACCGCACGAGCGTGCGGCTCTCGATACTTTTGCGGGGGATGGTTGCTTCAGCGTCCGTCGGCAGATCCAATGCGCTATGCGCGAGATGCGGGCGACCGGAATTGTCGTAGATGTTGAAAATCACAGCCTCGTCAGGGCTCATCCGTGATCTGAAAAACCAATTATGGCTCTCGCTCGCAGCGACGCCGAGAATTTGGCCGAAGCGATCTGGATAGATGAGGCCGATATCCATCCAGTCACCAGCCAGTATTGAGGACGGGTCAATGAAGCCCAGCGGCGAGGATGTGATGACATTATCAACCGGGCGCCAGACGTTTACAAAACCGTAGCCAGCTCTTTGAAACGCGCCAGCGTGCTCCTCACCGACTAGATCGATCAGACGCTGCTCTGCTCCGGCCTCGTTATAATCATTGTGGACATTGCGCGCCGGCCTGCGCGGCGCATTTGGATCATCGACCCGGACCGTATGATCAAAGACAATGACTTCCGCTACGCCAATTCGGGCTTTTAGCAGGTCAATCAGTTCCCGATCATAAGTCGCTTGCCAGTCATCGCCATCGTCGAAGTCGTTGACGGCGGAGGGACAGGTGATGAACTCAATTCCATCACGCTGAAATTCAGGCTGACGGCCACCCTCCCGCAAGTCAGTGACCTTTACGTCAGTTGTCACAAGTTCCGGTGAAACCAGATTGCCGACGATCCCATCGACATCAAACTCAAATGCTTGCGGGAATGCCTTTTTTACGTGGTAGTTGACGCTTGCTTCCACTGACATGTGACTCCTCCGAAAAATCTGCAACGGTTGATCCCGTCCGCCTAAAATGGACATATTTAATTGATTGAGACATATAAATGGCGTATTTCAATATTCAGTTTTTAGAAAATGGATAATATTGGATATGGATACGGATGCGCTTCGGCTGTTTGTTATGGCGGCGGACAGGCTGAACATCAGCGCGGCCGGTCGCCAATTGGGGCTTGCGCCTGCAGTGGCCGGAGCGCGTCTCGCTAAGCTCGAAAAACAAGTGGGCGCTGATCTCCTCCATCGCTCGACCCGGAAGGTGTCGCTCTCTCTTGAGGGCGCCGAATTTCTTCCGTATGCAAAGGAAATGATCGCTCAAGAAGATGCTGGCCTGGCGGCGCTAGGGCGCGGAAGCCCGGAGGTCATCGGAACGCTAAGGTTTGCGGCCTCCAGTACTTTCGCCGAGCTATATGTGGCGCCTGTGCTTCCAGAGTTTCTTGATCTCTATCCAGGCGTTAATCTTGAACTGAAGCTATCCGATACACAGGCCAATCTCATTGAGGGAGGTTTCGATCTCGCACTGCGTAATGTTGCGATCCAAGATAGCTCGCTGATCGGTCGCAAACTCGCAGACGACCGGCGGGTTCTATGCGCTTCGCCCGATTATATAAAAAAATACGGGACGCCCGAGACGCCAGAGGAACTGGCTGATCATCAACTGCTCGTCTTCATGGATGCCAAACCCCGAGACCTGACATCAGATGAAGGGCGGATTTGCAGCTACCCGCCCCCCCAGGGTAGATCTCGCATTATCTGTGACGACGGAGCGAGCATGCGCGCCGCCACAGTGGCGAGCGTTGGAATTTCCATGAGCTCGATCTGGAGCATTCATCGAGAGCTTCAAGACGGTTCGCTCAGGCGGGTCTTGCCAGACTATGAGGTCGATGACGGCTCTGCAATTTGGCTCGTCTATCCAAAGTCCAACGTTTTGACCGGGAAGGTGCGCGTCTTCATCGACTTCCTCGTCGAGAAAATCGGTTCGCCTCCCATCTGGGAGACTTAGCGCTTTCATGTAGAAAATCGAAAAACTCATTATCAACATGGCGCCGTTATCTCGGAATGGATTTTGAAGCGTTTGGCGGCGCCGAAAGTCGATGACATGTTACCGATGAAGGCGATGACTTTAAATGCTTACGGTGAAGTGGCGCCATTCGAGATAGCTGATCGTCCTGAAAAAACCTTCTCAGTTAATCATGTACTCTTTCGTACGGCTGGCGCCTACGTCAAAACAGCTGTCCGGCCCCGTTATTATGTCCCTACATCTGAATTCGTTTCTGGGTTTGTTGGCTTCATGCCGAGCGCCTGGTGTGGTCGGATATTATTGTATAGCGAGAACCATTTACCGATGGTGGCTTTCGCCCGACCCATTGGTACAAACCATTGAAACAGGATCAAAATTATCCGGGTCGAAAACACGCCCGTTTCTTGATACAGATCAAGAAGGAAATGATTAGCGGGGTTTATATGGCGGCATGACCAATCTAACGACTTCGGATGGTGCTGCGGCCGCAACGCTAACGATGGACGCCCCATGGCGCTGGCTAGGGGCTGGTTTCAGAGACATGTTCCGGGCGCCTCATTTGAGCATCGGATACGGCGTCCTCGTCATTGGGGGCGGTGCGGGAATTATCTATACGCTCTGGACCACGGGCTACGCCTCCCTCATCCCGGTTGCGTTTGGCTGTTTTGCTATATTTGGACCGCTTCTCGCGGTTGGTCTTTACGAAATGAGTCGTCGTATTGAAGCCGGAGAAACGCCCCGCTTGTTTCCCGTGCAGTTCGCCGGACCGCGTTCACCTATGCAACTTGCCTATATTGGCTTCTTCCTCATGTTCGCAGCGCTCGTCTGGGCGCGGATGGCGATGTTGCTTTATGCGCTATTCACAAATGGAAACTACTTACCGCTAGACCAGTTCATGAGTTTCGCCATCTCCACCGGTCCCGGTCTTGGAATGATAACAATCGGCACTATTGTCGGCGGCGGCATCGCTTTCGCGATCTATCTGCTCACGGTAGTTTCGGTACCCATGCTGATGAATGAAAAGACAGACTTCTTTACGGCAATCGGTGTCGGTCTTAAAGCGGTGAATCAGAATTTTGGCGCCATGCTGCTTTGGGCGTGGTTGATTGCCGTGATCACGGCCGCTGGCGTCGCAACATTTTTTGTTGGTCTCGCAATTGCTTTTCCACTGCTTGGTCACGCAACCTGGCACGCTTACCGGGATATTCGCCGCGCCGTTTAGAGCGGATTGCAGCAAAAGTGGTTCACCGGTTTTGCGTCAGCAATCCGCTAAATAGGGACTTATAGCGAAATGCAAAAAAATAGCGAAATGCAAAAAATCTGCATGGCTGCATTTCGCTATAGTTTTTGCTGGTCGCGCCGCTTAACGCAAGTTGATGGATGGGAACCATCAACCGTTGCACACTTTTTGCTCGGCGCTCTAGAGCCGTTTGCGACAGCTTGGCTGAATCATATCAGACGCAAACGGTTCTATTCGGTTTTCTCTTCATCTTCATCAAGATCATCGTCCATTAGAATACGCGCCGCGGCGCCATCGGGATCATCATACTGGCCAGCGTGGATCGCCCATAAAAAGGCGGCAAGACCAAGGGCGCCAAGAAAAAGCGCAATTGGGATCAGATAAAGCAGCCCCGTCATCCGGGCAGCGCTTTCGACGGGCGCTGCCGGCTCGCAAGGCGCAGAGCATTAAGCGTGACAACCAGTGACGATCCAGACATGGCAAGGGCGGCAATCAAGGGCGTGACAAATCCGAAAACCGCAAGCGGTATTGCGCAAGCGTTATAGAACGCTGCAAAAGCAAAATTCTCAATAACCCGGCGGCGCGCTTTCGTCGAGACGTCAACCGCTTCGATGATTGAGGTCAATCCATCTCCAAGATAAACAAAATCAGCTGCTGCCTGACTCGCATCCGCCGCCGTTCCAGGCGACAGGGAAACATGCGCCTGCGCTAGCGACGGCGCATCATTAAGACCATCGCCGATCATCGCCGTTCTTACGCCGGTGGCGGCGAGCTCTGCGAGGCGTGCAGCTTTATCTTGTGGCGACATAGATGCGTGATAGTCCGAAAGGCCTAGCGTCGCCGCGACCGCTGCGACAGCTGGTGTGCGATCCCCAGAAAGAAGTTCCGACGACAGTCCCCGCGCGGCTAGTTCTTCGATAACTCTTGCAGCGTCCCCATGCGGCGTATCGTCAAATTGAAAACGCACCGGCGCGCCATCCCCGCGGCGGAACCAAGTTTCTAACGAAACGTCTTTTGCAATTGGCGCACCGGTCCATTCTGCTGAGCCGAGCCGCAGCCGTTCGCCGTTAATCATCGCTTCAATACCGAGGCCGGGAAACTCGACTGCACCATCGGCGCTGACGCCGGGGCCGACCGCTTCAACAATGGCGCGCGACAAAGGATGCCGGGAAACCCGCGCTAACGCCGCAGCAGCCCGTAAATCATCGAACAGAATGTCTTTCTGATTTGTGAGTTGCGGCCGACCCAACGTTAGCGTCCCGGTCTTGTCAAATATCATGGCGTTTGCTTCTGCGAGTCTCTCTAAAGCGTCGCCCGATTTGACGAGTACGCCACGATTAAAAAGACGTCCCGTCGCAACAACCTGCACCGCGGGCGCGGCAAGCCCGAGCGCACAGGGACAAGTGATGATCAGAACCGCGATTGCATTCATGATCGCAAGGCGCGGACCGCCGCCGACAAGCATCCACCCCAAGAATGTCGCGAACGCAAGGGAATGCACAACGGGAACGTAAAGCTGCGCCGCCCGGTCGGCGAGGCGAACATAACGACTGCGTGATTGCTCGCCAGCTTCAATCAATCGCGCCAGATCAGCGACAAGTGAAAATTCTACGGTCGCCGTCGCTCGCATGACCAATCGGTCCGATACATTTAAAACGCCGGCATGAATGACATCATCAACGCGCAACTTCTCAGGTGCGCTTTCGCCAGTGACCATTGATCGGTCCGCATAAGACGCGCCCTCAACGATAACGCCGTCAACGCTGGCGCGATCGCCCGGCGATAACAGCAGCTGGTCGCCTATCTCAATATCTCTGGCCGAAATGGCGGATATGACGCCGTCTTCGCCAATACGTTGCGCCGTCGTTTTTTGCATGGCCAACAAATCACGCGCCGCGGCGCGCGCGCGCCATCGCAGGCGATGATCGAGATATCTGCCGATTAGCAGAAAAAAGAGGAGCATGACCGCGGCGTCAAAATAAGTGTGCTCACCACCGGCGGTAAATTCGTAGATGCTGATGGATAGCGCCAGTATCACGGCCAGTGAGATCGGCACATCCATATTGGCGTTGCGGTTTTTCAGGGCGTTCCATGCCGACGAAAAGAATGGTCGTCCCGCATAAAGCGCAGCAGGAATGGCGATTAGCGCCGACGCCCAGTGCATCAGACCGCGTGTCCCCTCGCCCATCTCCGCGCCGCCTGACCAGACGGAGATAGAGAGCAGCATCACATTGGCGGCGGCGAATCCGGCGACGCCTAATGCACGTAACAATCGCCGGCCCTCCGTATCGTGATCATTCTCTATTGCTGCGGGGTCAAACGGGGCAGCTCGATACCCAAGCCCATGAATGATCTGCGCGATACGTTGCGGCGCCCAGTCAACATCATCTCGCCAATTCAATGAAAGACGTCCCGTGGACAAATTCAGACGGGCGCGCTCCATACCGTTGAGCGCTTTCATCGCCGATTCGATTTTGGAGATACAACCCGCACATTTCGCGCCAAATACGGCGAGTTCGAGCATTGCAGCGCCTTGCCGGCGCCGAACAAAAGGAGCGGGATCAATGATTGCAGCATCGCTCTGCTCGTCTCCAGAGACAGGCGCTAAACCACTCGGACACCCGCTCGCGGCTGGGCCTCCGTCAATTGCAATTTTCACGTTCATTGCAAAATCAATCGACTTGCAAAGTCGAATTCTTCGTCACGATTGTTCACAGCCTTACCTTCAAGATTCCATACGCCGCCAGTCGCCGGCAACGATGCGACATATCGGCCGTTTTCCGCTTCGGTAAAACTGACGTTTCTGTCCTGCACAGCACTTGCAGGTCGGGAAAATACGCCGGTGATATCAAGGCCAGAAATTGGCGCGCCGTCGCTATTGGCAATCGTAATCATAAGCTCGACGCGGTTATCGGACAGCAACGCCTGCTCAATCGTCGCTGTCCACCCGAGCGATGCTTGTTCGGCGCGCATCGCGAGGCGGTCATTGTAGTTCAGGCCCTGCCGGTATGATTTTTCTTCTTTTTCACCCGGAAAGGTTTTCAACGCAAAATTCAAAAACACCATATTCACGACCAGGATGACCAAGAAGAAACTAATGAGCATCGCCAGAACATGTTTGCCGGTTAAACGAAATTCCGTCCCCATTAACGTTTCTCCGTCAAAAACACTGTTGGTTTAGCCGTCTGTTCATTCGTCGCCGCGTCGCGAACGACAAATTCGAGCGGCATGGATGACCGGCGCTCAGCACCCACCGGCAGTGTTGCAAAAATGCGGGTAGACCGGACATCGTCGCCGCGGACTTTTATGTGTAGCTCATTGTTTGTCGCCGTCTCGCCTATCGCTTGTACGGTAAGTCCATCGAGCCCCGAAAGCGACACCACAAAATCACGTTCTCCATTTGCCTTGTTTACAATTTTAAGCGTGTAGGCGTTTCGGATTGCACCATTCGATAATTCAACGAAAGGCGGCGTGCGGTCACGGATGACGCTAACATCCAGCGTGGCTCGTGTTGCCAATGCTATTAACATGACAGCCGATACAATCATAAAAACAACGCCGTAAAATATCGTACGTGTCCGAAAGAGTCGCGTTTTCGGCGTTTCGCCTCGCGATCGGCGAGCCATGTTTTTGTCTGTATCGTAGGCGATTAGTCCTTTCGGTCGGGCGATCTTCTCCATAATGTCGTTGCATGCGTCAATGCACAGGGCACAGTTAATGCACTCAAGCTGGGCGCCGTCACGAATGTCGATTCCCATCGGGCACGCCGCAACGCAAGCCTTGCAATCAATGCAGTCGCCGCGGCCTGCCCAGCTATCGCCCTTCTTGTGCGCGCCGCGTGGCTCGCCCCTATCCTTTTTATATGTGACTTGAAGCGTTTCTTCATCGGTCAACGCCGCCTGAATTCGCGGCCACGGGCACATATATGTGCAAACCTGTTCGCGCATTGAACCCGCAAGCATGTATGTCGTGAAGGTCAGTATTCCAATAAAAAGATAAGCGGATGCTGGCGCCGCACCGATAAAGAGCTGCGGTAAGATTGTGGGCGCATCATGAAAGTACAAAACCCATGCGCCGCCAGTAGCCGCAGCAATGGCAAGCCAGATCCCATGCTTTAGTATTTTCTTACGAATTTTCTCAGCGGTCCACGGCGCTTTAGCGAGACGAATACGCTTGTTGCGGTCTCCTTCGATCAGACGTTCGGCTGCAATATAGAGATCCGTCCACACGGTTTGCGGACAAGCGTATCCGCACCACACACGACCAAATAGCGCCGTCGCAAGGAACAAACCCACTGCAGCAAGGATCAGAAGACCCGTGACGTAGTAAAGTTCGTTTGGCCAAATTTCTATAAAGAAAAAATAAAACCGCCCGCCAGCAAAGTCGACCAGCACTGCCTGATCAGGTTCGCCAGTCCCACGCGGCCAACGCACCCACGGCAACAAGTAGTAAACCCCAAGCGTCGCAAACAGCAGAAACCACTTTAGCGCGCGAAATTTGCCATGAACAAGCTTCGGATAAATTGGCTCGCGTTTTTTATAGAGTTCACGCGCCGCAGCGTTATTAACTGGCGCCGCGTCAATAGCTGAAACACCTTCAGCCGCCTGAACAGCGCCTCTCTTTTCCGTCTGGCTCAAGTCCAATTCCGCCACGAACGAACATCGCTCCTTACTCGCCGCCGCCAAGCGAATGAACATAGACCGCGAGTGCAGTGATTTGCTCATCGGTCAGTCGATCAGTCCAGTAAGGCATAACGCCCTGACGACCATAAAGAAGCGACTGCCTGATGTCGCGGCGATCGCCTCCATATAACCAGATTGCATCGGTTAGATTGGGAGCGCCCTGAGTTTGGTCGCCACGACCATCAGCCCCGTGACAAGTGACACAATGCTGCTCATATAGCGGCGCCGCGCGAACAAGCGCTTCTGCATTCGCTTCGCGGCCAGACAGTTGAATGACATATTCCGTCAAATCACTAATTTGCTCGCGATTGAATACACCGAGTTCGCCAAAAGCCTGCATAACGCTGTTACGGGTTTCCGGATGGGTCGAGCGGATGCCGTGATGCAGGGTCTTTTGAATATCCTCCAACGTCCCGCCCCAGATCCACACATCGTCAATCAGGGATGGGTAGCCTACAAAGCCCTGGCCGCCCGCCCCATGGCAGGTTGCGCAATTGTCACCGAATAATGACTCCCCGGCGTTCATCGCAAATTGCAAGAGCTGCGGGTCCTGCTCAACGTCGTTGATTGATGATACATTCAAGAGCTGTTGCATCTGCACACTGCGCTCTGCCTCCAAAGCGCTGATTGCGGCATCCACATTCGCCCGCTCCGTATGCTCACGAATTCCCTTGAAATGGCCCGTGATCCCCGGCCATGAAGGCATGAGTATCCAATAAACGACCGACCAGGCAACGCAAATCCAGAATACAATTAACCACCAACGCGGCAGTGGATTGTTAAGCTCTTTAATACCGTCCCACTCGTGTCCAGTCGTTTCAACCCCGGTCGGCTGATCGATTTCTTTATCCGACATGAGGATCATCCTCATCTTGCAATGGTATTTGGCGGGCGTCGTCAAATTTTCTCTGATTTCTGGGATTGAGCGCGTAAATTAGCACCAGAACAAAAGCGAACACGAATAAAAGCAGGCCCCACGTCTGGGCAAACCTGGAAAGCATTTCATACATTTTGGGTCACCGATAATTTTCTTCGGCTTCATAGGTTGATAAATCGACCATTGTGCCCAGCACTTGAAGATAAGCGATCATCGCATCCATCTCAGAAATCTGTCGCGGGTCGCCATCGAACTCCCGGATCTGAGCATTCGGATAGCGGGCGATGAAATCATCATAGATATCGGAAAATGGGTCGAGCTGCGCTTCGAGGTCTGCTTTCGCGTTCTCGATCATTTCATCTGTATAGGGAACACCTACAGTACGGTTCGCCTTGAGCCAGGCTTCTACTTCTGAATAATTGAGCGCTTTTTCGTTCAAGAAAGCATAGGGCGGCATGACAGATTCCGGCACCAGGCTTCTTGGGTCGATAAGATGTTGTTGATGCCATGCGTCTGAGTATTTTCCACCGACGCGGGCTAAATCAGGACCTGTGCGCTTTGAGCCCCATTGAAACGGATGATCATACATGCTTTCGGCCGCCAGCGAGTAATGGCCGTAGCGCTCCACTTCATCGCGTAGCGGCCGCACCATTTGCGAATGGCACGTATAGCAACCTTCCCGAATATAAATATTTCTTCCGGCAAGCTCTAACGGAGAATATGGACGTACACCTTTAACTTTTTCGATTGTCGATTCGAGATAAAATAGCGGCGCTATCTCAACGATACCGCCGATGGAAACGACGATAAGAATCGCTACTGTCAAAAGCAGCCCGCGTTTTTCGAATATTTCATGACGATCCAGCATAGCAATATCTTACTCCGCCGGCGCCGCTACAAGGCCGGTATTTGGTTCAATATCTCGATCATATTCCTGTTGACGGATATCGCCTTTTGCGGTCCGCCATAGATTGTACGCCATGATGAACGCGCCAATCAGGAAGAGCAGTCCGCCAAGCGTGCGAATAATGTAATAGGGGTGCATAGCTTCAACCGACTCGACAAACGAGTATTTGACCTGGGTTGGAAAAAGTGTTCCGGCATGAGGGAGAGAATCTGGCTTAATTCGTCGCTTGAAGGAGAAGAGAATGAGCCGGAAACGATTTAAGCCTGAACAGATAATTGGAATGCTTCGCGAAGCAGAGGTTCGTTTCAGCCAGGGCGCGAAGGTCGGCGAGGTCTGTCGCTATCTCGGCGTGTCCGAGCAGAGTTTCTATCGCTGGCGTCGTGAGTATGGCGGCATGGAGGTCTCGCAGGCCC
>JBCDAD010000056.1:0-13776 GCA_039186325.1 Pseudomonadota bacterium
CCCTTGCGTTCACGCAATAAGTGCCAGGGAACAATATTCGAGTGGTGTTCGGCGATGGACAATATGATCTCGTCGCCTTCGCCAATCTCTGCGACGCCTAATGCATAAGAAACGAGATTAAAGGCGTCTGTACCACCGGATGTAAAAATAATCTCGTCCGTAGACGCTGCATTCAGAAATTTCGCTACTGTCGACCGCGCCGCTTCAAAGGCTGCAGTCGCCTCATTAGACAGCAGATGCAGACCACGATGCACATTCGCATAAGAATGCTCCATGGCGTGGGTCATTGCATCGATTACAGCGCGCGGTTTTTGCGCTGACGCGGCGTTATCCAAATATACGAGCGGCTTGCCATATGCTTCGCGCGCCAGAATGGGGAACTCGCCGCGCAAGGCTGAAATATCTAATCCGGATTGTGTCGGCGCATCCTTCATGCGTGCGCCTCCAGCCAATCATTTAATTTTTTCTCAAAGACCGAACGAATATCATCACGATCAATCGCAGCGATGGCTTCGCCGGCGAACGCCTCGATCAACAGCGCTCTTGCCTGCGTTGCACTCAATCCTCGCTGGCGCAAGTAAAACAGCGCATCGGAATCCAGGGCGCCGCATGTGCTGCCATGGGCGCACTCGACGTCGTCAGCGTAAATTTCCAACTCGGGCTTGTGATTGGCTTCTGCGCCATCGGTCAACAAAAGGGCGTTTGCGGTCATTTGCGCATCTGTCTTCTGCGCCTTTCGTTCAACTTCGAACTTTCCCTGAAAAATTGCGCGTCCGCGATCTGTTGCGACGCCCTTGTGTAGTTGCCGGACAGTACCACTTTCCTCTTTGTGAAGAATGATACTGGTGAAATCGGCATGGCGCTTATCCGCTACGAGCGCGGCGCTGTTCAGATTCGCAGCCGCGTCATCTCCCCAAAA
Organism: Pseudomonadota bacterium; assembly: GCA_039186325.1. Classification (GTDB taxonomy): domain Bacteria; phylum Pseudomonadota; class Alphaproteobacteria; order Caulobacterales; family Parvularculaceae; genus Hyphococcus. The sequence continues at coordinate 920 of JBCDAD010000056.1, forward strand.
GTGAACGATCGTCTCATGCCGCGAAAGCCCTGCGCCAGTTGACAGACTCGTTTGTGAAAAATTTGCAGCGGCTTCAACTTTCGCTGCGCAAACGCCATGTATAATGCAGTCGGCGCCTTTGTTCTGAAGCACATATCGCCTTATCTTGGCCCCATCACGCACCGCCATATGATTGAGGTGTGAATAAAACCCTTTATTGCGACCTTCATATGTTTCGATGAGCGTGACGTCAGCACCTTTCCCCACACGAACTAAAGTCTGAGCGAAAGACTGGCCGGCGCCGGTATTGATATGACGAATATGGACAGGGCGATCCAATACTGCGCCATCGGCGATTTCGACGCCAAGCGCTTTGCGGGTCATCGCCACATTGAGCGCGACAATGCTATGGGCTTCCAGTTCAGCGATTGTGCCCACAGGATCGACGACACCAAACCGTAAGGCAGATGGCGCAGCTCCTTCCGGCAAATGAATCCGTCCATCCTCAATCAAAAATTCAACCGGATTTAGCGCATCGAAAGCCGACGACGGCCGTTCACCTTCAACGCGCCCAGCGGCGATGTCGCGCGTGCGCAGAGCGTTATGAAAATCTGACCATTTCCATCCCTCGACCCGGCGGTTGGGAAGACCAAGCTTTGCAAAACGTTCAAACGCCGCGGTTTGCGTTTCGCTCGTCGTCGAACGCATCCGATAAGCCGCTTCCAGCCCTGCCTCAAATGCAGTCGGGTTAATGAACACAGACGTCGACACTTACGCCGCCTCAATGAATTGTTCGTAGCCTGATTTTTCAAGCTCCATAGCAAGTTCAGGCCCGCCCGATTTCACAATGCGGCCATCGGCGAGGACATGCACGGCGTCTGGCTTGATATACTCCAAAAGCCGCTGGTAGTGCGTGATGACGAGAAAGCCGCGTTCGGGACCGCGTAGCGCATTGACCACGTCGCCAACCATGCGCAAGGCGTCTATATCGAGACCAGAATCCGTCTCATCCATAATCGCGAATACCGGCTCAAACATCGCCATTTGCAGCATTTCCATGCGCTTTTTCTCGCCGCCGGAGAACCCCACATTAAACTGCCGTTTCAGTTTTTCATCAGACAGGCCGACGAGTTTACCTTTATCGCGAATAGTTCGGATAAACTCCGCAGCCGACATTTCCTCCTCGCCGCGGACTTTGCGCTGCGCGTTTAGCGCGGTACGGATGAAATTCATTGTCTGCACACCAGGAATTTCCATAGGATGCTGAAAAGACAGGAAAAGTCCCTTCACCGCTCGTTCATCCGGATCAAGATCGAGGATATCCTCGCCATCCAGCGTCACGGATCCCGCCGTTACATCATAGCCGTCGCGTCCCGCGACCGTATAAGAAAGCGTTGACTTACCAGAACCGTTCGGCCCCATAATCGCGTGCACTTCGCCTGCAGGAACATCGACAGACAGCCCTTTCAGAATTTCAGCAGCAGTATCGTCATTGCCGACTGAGACATGTAGGTTTTCAATTTTCAGCATCGATATTCGTCTTTTCAATTTTCACACATTTGCCGCGCGGCGTTTTGGTTGGCGGATTGGTGCGCGTCATTTCGTATCCGTCCGGGCACGCCTTCTCGCCATCTTCGCCGCCAAAAACGTTCCAGCTCAAAAACGCGAGTAACGCCACCGCGCCAATGATTCCCGTTAGCGCTGAAAAGCGTTTCATCGTCTTCAACCGATCATCATCCTCGCTCATTTGTTTTCGTCCTTAGCTGGTTGAATGCGCGTATTCTGGTCATGGATCAGTCGCCACTCACCGTCTTCGATTGCGAACACGAGGGTGAGCCAGGCTTCCCGAGCAGAGCTGGCATCGTCTTCCTGATAGCGCGTTTTCCCGAAGGCGTAAGCCATGTCTGCGGTAACGCGGGTTTCGAGAATATCAAACGCAAATCGCCATGCACCGTCCTCGAACCAGTCTTCATGGAAATCAATGACGCCTTCGGTCGATGAAATGCGCGTACCGTCGGGAAAAATGAGATTGAGGTCGTCGCTGTCCGTGAGCGTGTCGGCGTAGTCATCGATATCTTTGCGTGAGATTGTTGCAACATGATGGTCCAATGCCTGCCGAAAGCTGGAACGGCGTTCGGAGGCCAGGGATTTTGGCTCAACGATCAGATAAGACGACGTCTTGTCGCCGACATTCAACGCCGAATGTGTGAACGCCTCGCCGGCCCACCAGGTGCGGCCCGCTTCCGTCTTTACGACCCGTTCTTTTCCATCGACATCCTGAATTTTCATCGGGCCGCCTTCAAGAATGTAGCCAAAATGCGGTTCGTGATAATGGCGTTCGTGTCCTTCGCCTTGTTCAAACGTGCACCGAAAAGCACGAACAGCCGGATTATCTTCTAACAGGTGACAGGTCTTCTTGTCCCCCCAACCAGCTTCAAGCGCGTGGGGTGTTTTCGCTTTATCAGCATCTTGAATAATGAGCGCGCCGCCGGACGCCGGAATAGGATTATCTTCAGGCAATTGCGCCTGAGCATTTACTGCAACAGCGGATGCAGCAAAGATTGCACCTGCGTGGCAACGCATTACCCGACACTCCCCTCTAGGCTGACCGCCACAAGCTTCTGCGCTTCGACAGCGAACTCCATGGGAAGCTCCTGCAACACTTCTTTGCAAAATCCATTCACGAGCAGCGCGACAGCTTCTTCTTCGGAAAGGCCGCGCTGCTGACAATAAAAGAGCTGATCCTCGGAGAGCCGTGATGTCGTCGCTTCATGCTCCAACGTCGCAGACGGATTTTTACTCTCCACATAAGGCACCGTATGCGCGCCGCATTTATTGCCGATCAAAAGAGAATCACATTGCGTAAAATTGCGAACGTCATCCGCCTTACGGTGCACAGAAACGAGCCCGCGATAGGTCGAGTTGGACTGGCCCGCCGAAATGCCCTTGGAAATAATCCGCGACCGGGTGTTTTTACCCAGATGGATCATTTTCGTACCTGTATCCGCCTGCTGATAATTATTGGTGATCGCAATAGAGTAAAACTCCCCTTGCGATCCGTCGCCCTTCAGGACGCAAGACGGATATTTCCAGGTAACGGCGGACCCGGTTTCCACCTGCGTCCAGGACACTTTGGAATTCACGCCGCGACAGTCAGCGCGCTTGGTCACAAAATTATAGATACCGCCTTGACCGTCCTTATCGCCCGGATACCAATTTTGCACCGTGGAATATTTGATTTCCGCATCATCCTCAACGACCAGTTCAACGACTGCTGCATGGAGCTGATTCTCGTCCCGCATCGGCGCCGTGCAGCCCTCCAGATATGAAACATAAGACCCCGGCGCAGCAATAATCAGTGTACGTTCAAATTGACCGGTATTGGCTTCATTTATTCGGAAATAGGTGGAAAGCTCCATCGGGCAGCGCACACCCTCCGGCACATAAACAAATGTTCCGTCAGAAAAGACTGCTGAATTGAGTGTCGCAAAGAAATTATCCGACGTTGGGACGACCGTACCCAGATATTTGCGAACAAGTTCGGGATGTTCCCGCACCGCTTCGGAAATTGACATGAAGATCACGCCGGCTTTCTCAAGCTCTTTTTTGAACGTCGTGGCGACCGAAACGGAGTCGAACACAGCATCGACAGCAACTTTCGGCGCCCCGCCGCCAGGATGGGTGCGCGCCTCACCGGGGCTCTGGGTAGCGCCTTTGACGCCGAGCAACACTTCCGCCTCCCGCAATGGAATGCCGAGTTTTTCGAAATCCGCCAGAATTTCCGGCGGCACATCGTCGATCGTTTCGTATTTTGCGCCCGCCTTGGGGGCCGCATAATAATATGCGTCCTGATAATCGATCTCGGGATAATCGACCATCGCCCAACTGGGCTCTTCCATCTGGAGCCAACGTCGAAACGCTTCCAGACGCCATTCCAACATCCATTCCGGCTCTTCTTTCTTTGCCGAAATGAACCTTACGGTATCTTCGTTTAGACCCTTTGGGGCCTTCTCGGTTTCGATGTCCGTTGTAAAGCCATATTTGTAGGTCTCGAGCGATTGCGCTGCCTCGACCGTTTCTTTACTGATGGATTCTTTGACTTCAGCCACGTTGCTCAACTCCCGATCCCCTGCGCCAATAGCGCCACCGTGTCGGCTCCCGCTTTCCGATCCGCACCAATGGCCCGGTAGTCCTCAGATGTCAGCCAAGCCATCAATGACGGCTCATCTGGAAATGACAGCAAGACAAGCCTGTCGCCGTCCCATTCTCCATCTAGGATTTTTGGATTGAAATCAGCGGCGAGCATTTCGCCGTTATATTTTTGGAAGACGTCCATGAAAGCAGCGCCATACCGGTCATACGCCTCCCGGTCCTTAATTTTGACTTGCACGCAAAAGTAAACGGTCACGCCGCACGCTCCTTTATTCGATTGTACGCCGTCGGCCATTCGCGGATGAATGCGTCAGCGTCGCACTGATGCGAATTCCACCCCAGGGAGACACGGATCGCCGTTGACGCCTGTGCGTCGCTTGCCCCCATAGCCTTAAGAACATGGCTTGGCTTGGTCTTACCGGATGAACAGGCCGATCCGCTGGAGATCGCGATCCCGGCAAGGTCCATCACCATTACCTGGGTCTCGCTGGGAAATCCGTCTGCTGACAGACAGAGCGTTCCGGGAAGACGTTCGGCGCCCTCGCCCCATATGGTTGCGCCGGCGCTCCGTGCAGCCGACTCGATTTGATCGCGCAGTCCTGCGATGTCACCCGCGCGGTTCAGGTTGTCCAGGGCAAGTTCGCAGGCCATACCAAGCCCTGCGATCGCGGGAACATTATGAGTTCCGGCACGGCGGTTTTCTTCATGACCGCCGCCGCGCATGACCGGTTCAAGCGGCAGGTTTGGCCCGGCGATTAACCCGCCGGCGCCAAGCGGACCGCCGAACTTATGGCCTGTAAAGGACATGAGGTCCGCTCCCGACATCACAAAGTTGACCGGAATCTTGCCAACGGCCTGTGCGGCATCACAGAAAAACAAACCACGGGCGCCGTGAGTCATATCGGCCACGTCGCGTATTGGCTGAACAACGCCCGTCTCGTTATTCGCCGCCATCACGCAAACAAGGAATCCGCCATCGCTCAACCGGTCATACCGGCCCAGCCGTTCGCGCAGCCAGTCAAGATCAACCAATCCCTCATCTGTCGCAGGAATGATCTCCACCGTTGCGCCAGACGCCTCTGCTGTTGCGCGTACAGCGCTATGCTCAATTGCGCTCACGAAAATATGCGTGATACCGTGCCCCCCCACCACGCCATTGATCGCGAGATGGATCGCTTCAGTGCCGCCGCTCGTGAATATCACTCCGCCGACCGGCGCATTGACCAGCGAACGCACTTTCTCGCGCGCATCTTCGAGTATTTTTCGTACAGCCCTACCTTCACCGTGAGCAGACAAGGCATTGCCGTCGAGACGCATCGCCGCGGTCACCGCGTCAATGACGCCGGGCCGAACCGGGGCAGTTGCGTTATGGTCAAGGTAGCGCCTGGTCATACCGTTTCTTCGGTTAGGATTGGGCGTTCCGGAACATTCACAGCCGCCATCCCAAGCACTCTCTTTGCGATAACGTCTTCAAGACTGACGGCGCTCAAAAATATATCGATCTGACGGCCGAGTTCGTCCCAGAGGTCGTGGGTCAAACACCGCGCACTCGTTCCGCGACATCCGATTGACGAGCCGCTCGCGCAGGCCGTTGTTTTTATTTCTTCATCCACCGCTGCGACGATATCGGATACACGAATATCAGCTGCGGCGGCCGCCAGGTCATACCCGCCCGCAGCGCCTCGTTCGCTGACAACCAATCCCGCCCGTCGCAATTTAAGGAAAAGCTGCTCTAAATAAGACAAGGATATGCCCTGACGTAGCGCCACGTCCGAAAGCGCTACCGGCCGTTTCGCGCTTGCGGCAATATCCGCCATCGCTGAGACCGCATATCGCCCCTTGGTTGTGAGCTTCACTGACACTACCTCCAGCATTATCGGCGCAGGATGACCGCAACGCTTGTTGTGGTCTGGCGCATTGGTCAAAACGTGTTATACGCGCCCGCTCACCGCCACCGATTTGAGGCTGATCTAAGAAACCCGATTAAAACAGTCAACATTTATCGCCGCTCTTCCAAACAAAAACTCTTTTAATTTCGTTGAAATGATCGGGTTGAAAAAATTCCCAATTGAAAATGGCGACTTTGCAAATCGGAATTAACAGCATTGCGGCCCAAAACCGCTGAGGATTGACGATGCCAGAGATTATTTTCGCCGGCCCGGAAGGCCGCCTCGAAGGACGTTATCAGAAAGGCCGAGGCGATAACCCGCCGGTCGCGCTGGTTTTGCATCCCCATCCGCTTTTCGGCGGCACGATGAATAACCGGGCGACCTACGAGTTGTACCAGATGTTCGTGCGCAGGGGCTTTTCGACCCTAAGATTCAATTTTCGGGGGGTCGGCCGGAGCCAGGGCGAGCATGACCATGGCCAGGGCGAACTTGCAGACGCCGCGACCGCGCTAGACTATATGCAACAGATGAACCCAAATGCGCCGTTCTCTTGGGTGGCTGGTTTCTCGTTTGGTTCGTGGATCGCGATGCAATTGCTGATGCGACGCCCGGAAATCGTCGGATTTATCGCCGGATCGACGCCAGCGAACCTATACGACTTTTCATTTCTTGCGCCCTGCCCATCCTCTGGCGTCATTTTGCATGGCGAAAACGACAAAATCTGCGCGCCGGAAGACACCAAAGCCATGGCCGAGCGCACACGTACGCAAAAGGGTCGCAAAATCGAGTTTGAGGTCATACCCGAGGCTGACCATTTTTTTGAAGAACATCTAGACGCATTTCTTGCCGCCGCAGAAGCATATCTTGACCGACGGCTCGCCCATGAAAATCCTGAAGGCGAATACTTCCAACCCTGACCGAGCAAGTTGGTTGCTTTTTCGTTAATCCCAGTGGTTTCGAATCCCATTAAGCGTTTTTTCGCTGAGTAATGCGAAAAAGCGCATGTGCTAAAAAAACTGACAGCGTTGTTCCCGCGAAAATCAGCCAATTTGCGGGCGACACTAAAGGGCGTGGACGGATTTACCGGCCGCGGTGCGATATCCTTCACCGCCTGGTCAAATGGCGCCCGTCAGATGGAGGTTTCACTACGCGGCGTCGCGGGACGCCAGGCGCAAGTCCGTGCAACCGTCGACCCAAGCGTATCGATTGTCGTGGAAAACGGGCGCGCGGACGCCAAACTCGACACGAGAACAGGCGACGCGCTTCCCCCATGCGTTCAAAACGAACAGTTGACGATTGTACAAAATGATATCGTTATTTTGACTGGACAGCTGCTGCCTACCCGTTGAGGCCGACGCGCCCAATAGCGATAAATCTTTCGCGACGCATACGACGTAATTCATTAGAATCAAGACTGTTCAGTTCCCGAATAGCGGACTCCACCGCATCGCCAAGCCGTTCTGCGGTCAGGACAATATCTCGATGAGCGCCGCCGACGGGCTCCTGAATAATGCCGTCGATGACACCAAGACTATCAAGGTCCTGCGCCGATATTTTCATCGCTTCGGCGGCTTCCGGCGCCTTGCTTTCGCCGCGCCCAGCCGCGTCTTTCCACAAAATAGACGCGCACCCCTCTGGCGAAATAACAGAATAAACGGAATGTTCGAGCATCAATACCTTGTTGCCGGCCGCCAGCGCGACTGCGCCGCCTGAGCCGCCCTCACCGACAATAATGGCCACTGCGGGCGTTGCAACCGATAACATCTTATCTGTACACGATGCTATTGCTTCAGCCTGACCACGCTCTTCTGCGCCCCTCCCTGGATATGCGCCCGGCGTATCCACCAATGTCACTACGGGAAGATCAAAGCGCTCAGCCATATCCATCAGTCTGATCGCTTTGCGATAGCCTTCCGGGCGCGCCATACCAAAATTGTGTTTAATCCTGCTTTGCGTGTCATTGCCCTTTTCGTGGCCAATCAACATCACTGACTGGCCACGCAACCGCGCCGGCCCGCCAACAATCGCATCATCATCCCCATAGGAGCGATCGCCGGCCAATGGCGTGAAATCCTCAACGAGATGTCGGACATAGTCAGAAAAGTGCGGTCGCCCCGCATGCCGGGCGACCTGCGCTTTTTGCCAACGTGTAAGTTTAGCGTAGGACTCTGCGAGAAGCTGATCAGCCTTTCCTTGTAACTTCTCAATTTCGTCATTGACGTTCACCCCCGCCTCGGGGTCCATCTGCCGTAAATCCTCAATACGCCCCTCAAGTTCAGCGATTGGTTTTTCAAAATCAAGATATACGCCCATAACTATCACCATTGAAAATGCCGCGAATTGCAGCGTGATTTTTTACTTTTTATCTGCTAGCGGATGTTTTTTCAAAACGAGTTCCTGCAGGTGATCGATTGCAACATGAGTATAAATTTCTGTTGTTGTAATGTCAGCATGACCCAGCATTTTCTGAACGCTTTTTAGATTTGCGCCCCCAGCCAACAAGTGCGTCGCAAAAGAATGGCGGAGGACGTGGGGGGAGACTTTTCGAGCGTCAAGTCCAGCCTTGCCCGCCAGTTCTTTTAGCAATTGCGCAATACGCGACTGAGTCAGATGACCGGCTTTGCCGCGCGATACAAATAAATATGGAGAAGTCTCCGGGCCAAATTCCTTACGCAATGGGAGATATCTTTTAATCGCGGCGACCGCCTTCTCCGTTAAAGGCGCGATGCGCTCCCGGTCACCCTTCCCACGAACAATCATCGTGCGATGTTCGAGGTTGAGCGCGCCGCGCGGCAACGTCGCGAGTTCGGAAACGCGCAAGCCACCGGCATATAAAATCTCCAATATGGCGCTCAGTCTCAATCCCTTAGCGTCGCCCTCAATAGAAGCGCGGGCAAATAGCGTGTCGACATCCTCTCGTGTCAGCGCCTTGGGCAAAGACCGCGGCGTTTTTGGGCGCTCTAGAAGCGCCGCCGGATTGTCTTCACGTAGCCCATCCGTATAGAGAAAAAGAAAAAACTGGCGCAAAGCGGACATGTGCAACGCCGCTGTTGCGTTGGATGAGCCCTCGCGTTCCAGTACGGCGAGAAACGCTGACAGATCGTCTGCGCCGACAGTTGATAGTGTTTCGCCTCGGCTTCGGACGAATCCATGAACGCGATCAAGCGTACGCCGATAATTGCGCAGCGTGCTTTCCGCCGCCGCTCGCTCCACGGCCATCATTTCCAGAAACCGTTCAATGAGATCAGCGGAGCGCCCAACCGGCTCTACTTGCGCTCGCGAATGCCGCAACGCCGTCACTGACCCACGCGAGGTTTCAAGCGCGGCGCCGGGCCGACATCCCCGGCGACACCGCCAGCGCTGTAACTCGTGACGCCGCCGAACGTCGCCGCCCATGCGGTCTGCAATGCGTGCATACGTTGGAGATCTGCAAGGCCCGCAACACGTAAGGATTGATCGACGATGACATCGTTGACCGGTCCAATGGGAACGCCGCTATCGACGCCATTGTTGGAGGCGGCGAGCGCAGCAAGCCCAGCCTGGCCGGTTTTGCCGCCTATCGCTGCATCAAAAGCGGCCTCCAAAATTGTCTCTGTCGTTCCGATATCGGCCCTTGCACTGGTTCCAGTTGAAATTGGTTCCGGCGCCAGCAATGAGACGCCCGCAGCGCGCGCGACGCTTGTGGCTGTCTGCGGGTCAAGAATCGCAAGGCGATTGACCTGATCAATAAACGCCATTGCTCGCCCCTCAGACATGGCGGACACGCCGTCGCCGGACAATGCCGACAGCAACCAGGCGCCTGCGCCCGGACCATCTCCAAGCACCATACGGGCGTCAGCGAATAAACTTGATTCATCCGGCGATACGACTGCACCTTCAAGCGATACTATTTCATCTGCATAAAGAAGGGACAATCCATACGCGCGCGAGAATCCATCTGCGAGACCCAATGCGAGCGCAACGCGTTGCGCTTTGTCGCGAAGAAATTCGGGCGCCGTCATGGATTTGACCGAATGATAGAGCAACACATCCGTCATAGGATCATTCGGTTTTTCCCTCGCAGCTCTCACGGCCTCGGCAATCATGGCGGGCTCAAAATCGAACCCTTCAATAAAAGTTCTGAGGCTGGCCGCGTCAATGGCGCCCAACGCGGTGGCTTCCAGCGCGGCGGCGATACGAACGCCAGGCGCAACGTCATTGTCCTGCATCAACGCAACCAATACGCCCCCATCTGCTTCTTTCACAACACCAGGCGCGAGCGGCCAATCCAGGTGACGGGCGATCGCGAATTCAAGAACGCTTGTCGCTGCCGGCGGCGTCTTCGGCGCCGCTCCGGTTATGGACGCGGCCAAAAACTCCTCTTCTTCGCCCGTCAGCGCACCCTGTTCACGCAAAACGCCAAGCGTCAGGTCGGCGGCGTCAGACTCGCCAGCGACAGCGTAGCAAAGCACCCGCAATTTCACCCAAAACGGCTCATCCCTGCCCGAGGTCAGATTGGCGTTGCGTCGACAGGCCCGCTCGGTATCGCCGCCTAAAAGATCACCAATCGCCATTGCTTGACCCGTCCATGGATCACCACCGCCGACCGTTGATAAACTCGCAATAGTATTGGCTTCGTCGACAAACCCCGCCCGAGACAACGCCAAGAGCTTTTTTCCACCAAGCGACGGCGACGCATTCGCGGGCGCCGCGCCTGTCGTGAGCAATGTCCGTTTCAAAGCCTCGCCAAGACTAGGCGTTGCTGGCCGCGCCGGCGCTTGCAGCAACAAAAACTCCAACATTTCCGGATCCGATTCGCGCCAAAGATCGGCGCGAAGCGCATTGTCGCCAGCGCCAAGCACACCGGTCGAAAACGCGTCTTTTGCGAGCGTCTCCGCCTCCACAACTTGAGGCGGCGCCAGCTGCGCCGCTGCCTGCGTTGCGATGACCAACGCGGCCGCTGCCGCTGTAATTCTAATTTTGGCCATGAACCGCCTCCTGCTCAATAATCGTGGTATCCGGCTCTATCATCTGACCATAGATGAACAGACCCACAAGCGCCGCAAGAGCCAAAAAGACCACAATCAGAACAAAACGCATCCAAGAACTCCATTTTCTCGCTTTATGGCATTGTTCGCTATCGCCGATAAGCGCCATCGACAAGATAGCGTCCAATAGCTGGCGCAGATGGGCCATGTCCCTTAGATGTTGCGAGTTATGAATTCAGAAGAGTTATCGTCATTAACCCGGCCAATAAGGCGATCTATTGTCCTCGTCGGAATGATGGGTGTCGGCAAATCGACAGTTGGACGCCGTTTGGCGCCGGCGTTGGGATTGCCGTTTTTTGACGCCGATGAGGAAATCGAAAAGGCGGCCGGCATGACAGTGGGAGACTTATTCGTAGCCCATGGCGAGACGCATTTTCGCGAAGGCGAGGCGAAAGTGATCAAGCGCCTGCTTTCCGGACCGCCAATAGTATTAGCGTCCGGCGGCGGCGCCATGAACAACGGCGACACCCGCTGCCTTGTCCGTCAAAACGCCACCGGCATATGGCTGCGCGCCGATCTCGATACGCTTGTTCAGCGGGCGACAAGACGAAACACGCGGCCGTTATTGCGCGAGGGCGATCCGCGCGAGACGCTCGAACGCCTGCTGAAAGAACGCGAACCATATTATGCTGAGGCGCCGATAACCATTGAGAGCCAACCCGGTTCTCATTTGAACACGGTTCAAGCGATTCTCAGCGCTCTCAATGATTATCTGGAGGCAACAGAGACGAATTGTGACTGATCCGTCTACCGAAAGTATTCACGTCTCGTTAGGCGCTGATTCTTATGACATTTTTATCGGACCCGGATTGCTGGACAACGCGGGCGATAGAATAAAGGCATATTTGCAACGACCGTTTACCGTTGTTGTTTCAGACGAAAGTGTCTGGGCCGCGCAAGGCGCGAAGCTATCAAAAAGCCTGACAGCTGCCGGCATCAAATTTGAAACCGTAATTTTTCCCAGCGGCGAAGAAACCAAATCATTCGCTAACCTTCAATACTTGACGGAAGCGCTGCTCGGCCACGGGATCGAAAGACAAGACGCCATTATCGCATTCGGCGGCGGCGTTATTGGAGATCTCACGGGGTTTGCAGCCTCAATTTTGCGGCGAGGATGTCAATTTATCCAAATCCCGACAACACTTCTTGCGCAAGTCGACAGCGCCGTCGGCGGGAAAACGGCAATCAACGCCTCCCATGGTAAAAACCTGATCGGCTCATTTCATCAGCCGGCGATGGTTCTTACCGACACCACGTCACTTGATACGCTCGACCTGCGCCACATACGCGCAGGCTATGCAGAGATATTAAAATATGCGCTTCTCGGCGACGCACAGTTCTTTGACTGGCTGGAAGAAAATGCAGAAACGCTGATCAAAGGAGACCAAACAAAACGCGTCTACGCTGTCGCCCATTCCTGCCGCGCAAAGGCGGCAATTGTCGCGGATGATGAAAAAGAGCGCGGAAGACGGGCGCTTCTAAATCTCGGCCATACATTTGGGCATGCGTTAGAAGCGGCGTATGGATTTAGCGATCAACTCTTGCATGGGGAAGGCGTAGCCGTCGGCATGGCTCTGGCTTTCGACTACGCCGTCCAAATTAATCTTTGTACAGAGAATGAAAGCCAGTCCGTTAAACGTCACCTGCGTCGCATCGGTGCGCCGGACGCAGCTCTCGCGCTCCCAAATTCGAACTCGCTCTCAGCGACACAACTGACGGAATTAATGATGCAGGACAAGAAGGTTGAACAGGGCCGGTTAACGCTCATTCTACCGCACAGGATAGGCGACGCGCATATCGTCAAGGACGC
>JBCDAD010000057.1:0-13184 GCA_039186325.1 Pseudomonadota bacterium
TCTGTGGCGTCGATTTCGCCATATTCGGCGCTGACATTCAGGAAGCCCCCGTCAACAACGCCAAGAGGAATGCCGACATTTGCGGAGATCGAGTATTGATCGCCATCGCCTTCATAGGTCTGACCCCATTCCGCTTCGAACGAGGCGCCGTCGTCAGCATCTTTCAGAACGAAATTGATGACGCCCGCGATGGCGTCGGAGCCATATTGTGATGATGCGCCGTCGCGCAGCACTTCCAGCTGCTTCAAGGCGATACTTGGAATAACCGAGATGTCCGGACCCTGGGAGCCATCGGCGATCCCGCCGCCGAGGAAGGTGATAACCGCCGCGCGATGACGGCGCTTACCGTTGACAAGCACGAGCGTATTGTCTGGCGCCAAGCCCCGCAAATTCGCCGGACGGATCAGTGTGGCCGCGTCAGAGATAGGCTGGGTGTTGACGTTATAAGACGGCACGGATGTGCGCAGAATATTCTGTATGTCCGTGTCGCCCTGATTGAGGATTTCGTCACTCCCGATCACATCGACCGGCGCCGGGGAGTCCGCAGCGGAGCGCGCATCCCGACGCGTCCCGACAGTAATCACAACATCGGTGACGTCATCGTCTGCGCCATCCTGCGCCGCAACCGACGTTGGCAGCGTCGTCGCCAGGGCGAGCGCGCTAACCGCGCCGGCTCCCATAAGCAGCTTTCTTCTCATTTTTTTATCCCTCCGAAGGAACTTGCGTGATCAATGATTTTCTAATCGTCGGACACGCTAAGCTGATCGTTGCGGGGGGCAAAAGAGGGCGAATTTACACAATTCGTTGCGCGACCGGCGGAAATCACGGCTTGTCCATGCCGTCAAACCCATCCGGTAGAAATTTCCTTTCAAAAACAATATGGTAAACAGATCGCCGCCCTGATGCAGGCGTTGGTGCAAAAATGCAACGATCGATCCGGATTTTCATTTTGCGCAACAGAAAATTCTGCGTCGCCGGCTCGGCCGAGCATTTTGTTGCACCGCAAACTGCAAATATCGCCCCGATTGGAAGACTATTGCGCGATACGCTCCCACATTTTGACGTCTTTCAGCCAACGGCCATACCCTGACATGAGCGCCATAGCGAAGCCGTAAACGCCCCCGCGAAAGTATTGTTTCAGGAAATAGGCTTTGCCGAAATAAAACGGCAGGCCGAAGAGGATGCGAAGGGCCAAATAGCCCTTCGATTTGGGTTTAAGGGCGGCGGCGCGAACGCTCGAATTCCGGTTAACCTTCGTCATGAAATGGTCAGCGCCGGTAAATGCGTAGTGCAGGATTGGTTCGCGCACCGCGCCGACGGCGACGCCCGCCGGAATCTCAAACTGGTCCCAGGCGTCGTGATCGGGCGCGCGCGCCGTCCGGCGATCGTAGAGTTTGTGCCGCGTCGCCAGACCGAATCGGGTCCATGGTCGCCCAACGGGCGGCGCAATCGCCAGCATGGTGCGGTAAATGCGATGGGGCGGGTCGCCGGCTTCAAAGAGCGCATTGATCTCGGTCGCTAAAGCCGGGGTGATTATTTCATCCGCATCCAGATCGAGAAGCCAGTCATGGGCGCACCGATCTTCCGCCGCCCGTTTTTGCCGGCCATTGCCCAGCCATGTCTGATCAAAGACTTTCGCGCCCGCCGCCGCAGCGATCTCTTTTGTCCTGTCCGTTGATCCGGAGTCAACGACAACCACCTCACGGGCAATTTGAAACGCCGCAGCGATAACGTCGCCGATCATACGCTCTTCGTTCAGGGTGCGGATATAAACGGAGATCGGCGGACGGCGCTTGTCCGTCCGCTCGGTCGTGGTCATGGCTGTATCCGTCGCGGCGTCGCTCAAGCGTTTTGCGTCGCCTTGATCCAGGCGTCGACATTTTCCTCCAGGATCGCCAACGGCACAGGGCCGTCTTTCAGAACCACGTCGTGGAAAGCCCGGATATCGAAATCCTCGCCAAGCGCGTCTTCCGCTTTCGATCGCAGATCCAGAATTTTGATCATGCCGATCTTATAGGCGGTCGCCTGGCCGGGCATAACAATATATCGCTCAATCGCCTTGATGCAGTCGCCTTCCGGGTTCGGCGTATTTTCAACGAGATAGTCGATCGCTTCCTGGCGCGTCCATTTCTTTTCGTGAAGGCCGGTGTCGACGACCAGCCGTGCGGCGCGCCATAGCTCCATAGCCAGTCGGCCAAAGTCAGAATAGGGGTCTTCGTAAAAACCCATTTCCTTTGGGATGTATTCGGAATAAAGACCCCAACCTTCCGTATAGGCCGTAAATCCGCCATATTTGCGGAAACTCGGCACGCCGTCCAGCTCCTGGGAGATCGCCAGTTGCATGTGGTGACCGGGAACGCCTTCGTGATAGGCGAGGGCCTCCATTTGGTAGATTGGCATATCGCCCATGCGATAAAGATTGGCGTAATAGATGCCGGGACGCGACCCGTCGGGCGCTGGGCGTTGGTAAAACGCCTTTCCAGCGGCTTTTTCGCGGAAGGCTTCAACGCGTTTGACGATCAAATCCGCCTTTGGTTTGGTGAAAAAGAGCTCGTCCAACCGTCCGCGCATCGTGTCGATCATTTCGGTCGCTTCGGTGAGATATTGCTCGCGACCTTCATCCGTATTCGGATAGGTAAATTTTCCATCCGGGTCTTCGCGCATATAGGTGAAGAATTCCTGCAACGATCCTTCAAACCCTACCGCGTTTTTGATCGCTGTCATTTCGTCATGAATGCGCGCCACCTCGGCAAGGCCCAGATCGTGAACCTCCGACGCCGACATATCCGTCGTCGTCATCTCTACCAGCTGGGACGCGTAATAGTCCTCTCCGTCCGGTAGCTTCCATGCGCCGTCATCATTGCTTGCTGTCGCCTCCTGTTGCGTGAACATAGCGATCAGGTTTTCATAAGCAGGTTTGACGCTTTCATTCATGGCTGCGATGGCGCGGGCCCGAAGGTCGGCTTTTTCATCGTCAGAGATATCCAGCCCACTGATCTTATTGTCGAAATCACTGAGCAGTGTGGACGGGGCGTCGCTGTCGTCAAATGGGGTGCCGGAAATTATATTTTGCGACGTGCCGATCATTTGCGGGTAAGCCCATTTGGGTGGATAAATTCCCCGGGCGAACTGGTCTTCGGCGATCGCCTGATGGCCGGCGAGATATTCTTTCACGCCGGCGAGGCGCGAAATGTAAGCTTCGGCGTCAGAGACGTCCGTTACGCGATGCTGGTTGATCATGAATGCAGGCGTTGAAGAATGGGGCCCGCGGAACTGACTGAACTCATACCAGTGATTGCGGAAATCAAAGGCTTTATCGTCGCGCTCGGCTTCATATTCAAAGAGGCGATAAGAGAGCTTGGCGTTGTCGTTGAGCTTGTCATAGTCGAATGTCTCGCGCATCTCTTTGAGCGCCGCCATATAGAGTTCGTGGGATTCCACATCAAAGGCATCTGTTGAGTTGTCCCATTTATCGTAATCGGTCTTGCGGCCGAGAAATGTCTGATACATGGGCGAACGGGCCAATTGACGTTCAAACTCGTTTTCAAACCACTCGTTGATCCGCGCGCTTTCCGCTGCGACCTCTTCAGCTGTGGGGGCGGCGGTCGCGGATGTTTCGCTCGCCGTTTCGGCAATTGTCGTTTGCGTGGTCGCTGCCGGTTCGGCGCTGTCGCCGCCGCAAGCGGTAAGGGCGATAAGGGCGGCGCTGGCGAAAAATGCGGAACGGGGGCTGAACATTATCTTGGGTCTCCGAAAATCTGATGAATTGGCGCGGACCCTACGCCAATCCCTGACCTCCCGCAAACGGCCTCAGGGGACGCCGTGCGATAATCTCATAAGTCGACGATCTTCGAAAAACCGCCATAGATCATGCGCTTGCCGTCAAAAGGCATGGGGTTGTCTTTCGGGTCCATGCGCGGGTCTTCCATCATCTTCGACATGGCGGCGTCTCTCGTCGCTTTGTCCGGCCATTCGACCCAGGAGAAGATTATGGATTCGTCGTCTTTCGCCTTGACGGCGCGGAAAAAATCCGTGGTCTCGCCTTTCGGCACGTCATCCTGCCAGCATTCAACGACACGCAACGCGCCATATTCTTTGAACAGAATATCAATCTGATTGGCGTGGTCGATGAATTTCTGTTTGTTCGCCGTTGGCACGGCCGCAACGAATCCGTCGATATAGGTCATGTGTTTTCTCCCATTTTCATATTCAGTTGTTTAGACGAAACGGACACATCGCGTGACTGTCTGCGCTCATTTTTTTGCTTAAGTATTTAGCGATCCATCGCGTCGCGAACCTTCACTGCCGTATCCGGAAAGTCGGTGAAGACACCGTCGACGCCTAAAAGGTAAAACAACTGATATTCCGCCTCCGGTTTTGTCGGGTCATCAAATTGCAAATCCTCATCGCCGACGATGTCGTAGGTGTCTCTAAAGTATTGGACAATACTGTTGTCGACGTCGTTGCGAAACGTCCACGAGTGGACGAAGAGTCCTAAAGAATGCGCTTGCCGCAAAAATCCGGTATCTTTTAGTCCAATATCGATCAACATATCTTTATTCGGCCCAACGCCGTCAGCATAAGTCGCAATATTCGCTAACGGGATATTGCTCCCGGCGCCGGGGTTTTCTTCATAAACCAGTTGCACAAGTTTGTGGGGCGTTCGGCCATGCAGGCGCTTCAGGATCCTCGGTTCGAAAGACTGAATGAAAACGGGCCCCGCGCCAAAGCCGTCCAGGGCGGCAAGGAGCGGCGCATCAAAGGAAAGCCCGATGCGCTCAAAATAACCAGGGCTTTTGGTCTCGGGATAGACGCCGATCCGTCGCCCCGTTTCGGCAGCTTTTATCTCAATGAGCGCCAATATGTCTTCAAGCGTCGGTATTTCGTAGAGATCGTCATAGGCTTGTGATCTCCCGGGCACGGATTGGCGGGCCCGGAGCGTTTTGAGTTCCGCGAGCGTGAAGTCTTCCGCCCACCAGTCTTCTCGGCCCTGTCCATTGGGGTCCGGATCAATGCGCTTGCGCGATGCGAATTCGGGCCTATCGGCGACATTGGTGGTCGTCGACAGATAGCGGTCATGACGCGCGATCAGAACGCCGTCTTTTGTCACGACAAGATCCGGTTCGATCACATCCGCGCCTTGCTCGATGGCGAGGGCGTACGCCTCCAATGTGTGTTCCGGCCGATAGCCGCTGGCCCCGCGATGGGCGATGATCATGGGCGCTGCGCCGCTTAAGGTGTTCCAGCCCGGCGCGGGCGGCGAAAGCGCATCCCTGGCGCAGGCCGCGCTGATCAACGCGAATGCGATCATTGCCGGTATTTTCATAATGCAGCCTTTCATCATTCGATAAAGGACTCCCGTGGTGTGAAACCGGGGTTGTTTGAAGGAACTATACGGCCGCAAATTTCATGGGGGATAGATATCCCTTACAAAAATTCTGGGCGTATAATGAAGGGCGGGAATCTTATCCGCAGATCGTTTATTCCGCCGGCGCGGGATCGCCGAAGGCAGCGCGAAAACGATCCGGGTCGATCCACTCTTCCAACCGGACAAGGCGGCCATCGCCATTATAGGTGAACAGGATCACCGCATCATTCTCGTAACGCACGCCGTTTTTGTAATCGATCGTGAATTGCGCCTTCGCTAGCGTTTGCGGCGCTCCGTGAATCTTTTTGATGTCCCGGGTCGTCACGGCCGATTGCGCGGCGGCGAAACGCGGTTTGAACGCCGTCGCGATTTGATCGTAGCCAATGAGATTTTGACTTGGCAGAAACGGGACAAGAAATTCACCGTCCGGCGCCCATAATGCCAGAAAGGCCTCATAGTCGACATTGTCCACCGCCTGGAAATAGGCCTCTGTCTGCGCGATGTAATCCGGATCCGTCGATTTTGTTGATGTGCAAGAGATCGTCAACGCATAGAAAAGCGCCGCTGCAGCGCGGGCGAAAAATTGCGTCTTGCTCATGATCATGCGGATCACTCTGCCATAGCGGCGCCGAAATAGCGAGCGCGCTTAAAATGACCCGCAAGAGTGGTATTCGACTTTAGCCGTCAGCGCGCCGGCGCGGGCGTTCGCCGTTTTGGAAACGCTGAAAATTGCGTTGTTGTCTTGCGCCTTTCGGCGGCGCGGGGGGCGTAAAGCTCTCCATAGTGAACTCATCAAACCCTGCGGCGAAGGCTTGAGCCTGGCGTTTTTCGTCTTCGGTCAAAGACGTTTCCAGATGGGCGCGCACAGCGGGGGCCGTATCTTTTAATCCGTATAACGTATGTTCGGCGTTCGATTCGTAAATCAGCGTCCATCCCATGGCGGCGACCGGATCCGTCGGGAAACCAGGCGCCGGCTCAACACCGCTCAGGAGTTCGGCCAACATGCCCTGGGCGCGGGCGTTGCCCGCATAGGCTGCGCGTTCAAGCCAAAATGCGGCTTCTTTTTTGAACAATCGCGTTTCCATGGTGTGCTCACTTTCCATTTCAAACAAACACGCCCCCAATTCATATTGCGCGACCTCATATCCATCGCCGAAGCTCGCGATGACGCGGTAGGTCGGCGTCGCTGCTGCGCAGCCCTTTTCCGCTTGTTGTTTGCGGGCGAGGCCGAGCAAGCGATCCGACTGCGCGAGCGGCCCCGCGGCCCGCTCTTTTTTGTTTTTATTGTCTTCGTCTTTGGCGAGAACCGGACTGACGCCCGTCGCCGTCAACGCGATCAACGCATATACGGTGAGATGTTTCATAAGGTTGCTTGGTTACTCTCCTGTTAAGGCGCGCTCGTCACACTGAATAACGGGCCGCGCGGGACAATCCGTCGAAAAAAATTTCAATAAAAAAATCGACGGATCAATACCTGTTGGCCCGTTTCTCCTGTGAGGCGATGGAAATCAGGGCCGGGCCGAATGGGGTCCGGCGGCGCATGATAAAGGAGAGCCTTCATGAATATCGCTAAGCTAAATGTCGTCGGTCTTGTCGCGGGTCTCGCGGTCGCCGGTTGCGCATCGACCTATTCCAGCCCGGCTTATGCGGGGGAATGGCGTTTCCATCCGGAACGTTGCCCGGATCTGGTTGAAGACTATCGCGACCGCCGCGAGAGCCGGCGTGACGAGCGCTATGATTATGGCCCGCTTGACCGCGCGGAAGACCGCGCTGACCGCCGGGAGAGCCGGCGCGATGAGTCGGTGACCCGATGTCCGTCGAGCGCTTGGGTATGGCATGGCGATGGTTATCGCCGCGCGGCGCGTCCGGCCCGGGTCGCTGTCTACTATAATCCACGCGAGCGTTATTACTATCGGTACGGACCAAAACGCGCCCGCGTTCGCGTTATTGTTCGGTAATTTAGCAGATGATATCGCCGCCGCGCCCCTCCCCGTGATCCCATGGCGGCGTTGTCTGTAACGCGGGAAACCTTGCCGGTTTCCCGCGTTTTTCTTTTGAAAAACCCCGCAACTGTGTGGTGTGACGCCGGTTTGGCGGGTTGTCGTCCTAACGCTGATCGAATAGCCTTACATAAAGGCGATGGGGAGCCGAACCGGTGGGACATGGGACATCGATATCGTTGAGGTTAAGCGCCTTTGCGGCGGTATTCGCAGCGGCGGCGTTGGCGCAAGACGACGCGGCAGATGAAAAAGTCAACAATGCCCCGCAAAGCCTCGGTGACGTATTAACCCTCCAGCGCACAGCGCAGCAGGCGACGCCGGCGTTTCGACAACCCCGTATTCCGCGCGAAGATCTGGAGCGCCTTGGTCGGCGGATATTTGAACTGGCGAACCCGGAAGAACAGCCTGACGAGGCGGGCGCGCCGGACCGCGTCGTTTTCACGTTCGACACCTTCAATGGCGACGATATGGGGCCGGTTGAGGCGATCGGCGCGCTCTACAGGGAAGACTATGGCGTCACCTTTGGGCGCGGTGCGTCGGTCGTCATTTGCCAGCCGCCGAACTTCACAACCTCCGCCGCGGGAACCTACAGTCCGTGCGCCTATGAAAGCGCTGCTAGCGGTCGCAATGCGGCTCTTTATGATTTGCGCGGCGGGCAACAGTTACGCCTCGACTTCGACCGACCAGTTTCTTCAATTTCTGCACGGATTAATCCGACAGGCGGACGGCTTGATGAAGTTTTCGAATATCGGATAACCGGATTTGACGCCAATGGCGCACGGATCGCCCAGAACAGGCAGGAGTTTTTCTGGCGCCAGGACGCGGCGACCTGGCCGACGCGGGCGAGCCTTTCCGCCGATGGCGGAGAAATAGTGCGCGCGACGATTGAATTGCGCCGCCGATTAGCCGCGAGCCAGTCTGTCCGTTTTTTAATCGACGATTTGACGCTCGACTTCGTCCCGGATGGCCCTTCGCCGGTGGTCGCAGACCTCAATGAGGAAACACGGCCGCCGCGCATTGGTGATCCTGTCGTAGTGCAGTCGCCGGATGATGCTGACTTACGCGATGAATTGCGACTATATCCGCCGGCGACACGCATTCGCGTCGGGATCGACTGGCTGCGCGCAAACGCGGCGCTGGAGGAACAAAATCTGCGCGGTATCGCGCCGGCTGCGCTCGCCGATAGCCGGGCCATCGACCGGGTGGAATTGCCGGTTTTGTTGCCGTCCCGGGCGGATGGCGCGTCTCTCTCGGTCGTTGGACAACGCGATAGTTACCATGCGGATTTCACGCGGGATGGGCGCGACTACGCCATCTACGGGACCCGCGTTTTAACCCGGATCGGCCGGGCGCCGGGTGCGCCGGCGATCACGCAAAACCTTCAGATCGAGCGCATGGGCTACGGTATGGGAGCATCATTTTCACTCTATGGGGCTTCTTATACGATCACGCGCTATTGCAGGAATGACAGCGCCAATGAGGACCCGGGTTGTCATGATGCAGATGATTTTGGCGTTATGGCGGAAGAGCTTGCGCTCGCGATTGGCGCAGCGGGGAGGCGGAACCCATGATAACCCTCCGTGATATGATCAAAATAATGATGGTCGCTGCTGCTGTGATTTTGATGACCGGCTGTGGTCGCGAGTTCCCGTCAGGTGACGATGCGGAGGCGCCTGTATCGCCAACGCCCGCCGAATCTGACGAGCCGGCGCCGTCCGAACCGGAAACCCCATCGCCTCAACCGTCAGGCCCGCCAACGGAAGACCCGCCGCCATCGGAGCCGGCGCCTGAACCGGCAGGCGTTACGCTGCCGCACAATTCACCAGGAACACTCCTCCTGCGTCAGCCGGGCGATATTGGGACCGCGCGTAATTTCGGGAAATTCGGGGTTACGGACCCGTCTGTTGTTGCGCCCCTGATGCGCTTTCCCATTGATCGCGGGCCGGCGTTCCTCAACTCGCAGATCTTTATGTTCGGTGGCGGCGGTTATAACGCGGGCGGCGGCGAGGTGCACAATAACGGCAATGTCGGCCAGGAGAACGACGCACGGAATTTTCAATATCCGTGGTATGATAATTTCTGCGAAGTGCGCAATTGGGGCAATGATCTGTGTGGCGTCGGCACAGGCCACCGCGGGCAGGATATTCGACCGGCGACGTGCGAGAACGGAGCCTTTATGGTTGTGGCGCCAGAAGCAGGATACGTCCGGCGGATCGGCGATACGCATCTTGTTGAGATTTACGGCGATAGCGGCCTTGTCTACCGCATGCTGCATATTGATCGGCCGCTGGCGGCGGGGATTGTCAAAGATGCGCGCGTCACTGCCGGGCAAGTGATTGGTCCGGTGTCAAACAAAACAGGTTCGACCTCGCGCTCGACAACAGTGCATCTCCATTTCGAGATCTGGCATGGCCTCGCCAACGGGCTCGTCAATATCGGCGCGGGCCCGCTACCGCCTTACACCAGTCTGGTCGAAGCCTATCTGGACTTGATGGAGGACCATCCGGAGCAGTTTGATCCGGTGCCGCCGCCGGCCAATGTGGCCGCCTGCCGCGCGCCGTAAAATTGGCTGCTCTCATCCGGCCCGAGCGTAGGCTTCTTTCATCCATTTTTTCGCCTCTGCATTGAAATCCTTCACGGTTTCAAGGCGGATCCGATGGGAGCACATGGCGTTGTAAGTCTCCAGACAACCAACAGCGTCTTCGCCTTTGAGCGCCAGTCCTAGATCAATACGCGTCTTCGTCGCCGGCGTGATCAACGCGAATTGCTTTTTCCGCCGCAGGCTGACGGAAGTTTTTTTCGGCGCGATTTCCACATCGTTCCCGAGGTCCGCAGCGAATTGGACGATCGCATCATGAACGGGTTTCAGCCCAGCCTTCGGGCCTTCATACTGGGCGGCGACGGGATCGGTCGTCTCCCCAGTCTCACGGCTCTTTGCGGCGATGAGATTTGCAAATCCATGAGTGACGCCATGATCCGACTTCAGGTGTTTGACAATCTCGCCATGCTTTTCGAAACCTGATTTAGCCGTGATCGTGAGCCATTCTTCGAGGGACTTGCCGGTTTTTTCCGGCATATTGGCGATCATGGTTTTGATTTGATCTTGCGGGTCGGCCATGATTTCCCTCCCTAAGCGCCGAGTGTTTGTATTTTGGCGAAATCCCAGTTTTCCGATCGACTGGCCTTTGGCGTAAATGGCGCCATCAAGGAAAACATGAACAGCATGGCGCGGGCGCCCAACGGCGCTTTTCCGGTCTCGACAACGGATTTGAACGTCCTGACAATGAAGGGGCCGCCTTGCGCCATCCCTTTTTCGGTTTTTGTGCCGGCCGGGACGTTTGTTGTGATGAGTGAAAACTCAACGCCGTTTTCAGTTTCGGTCAGTTCGTAAGTCACTGTACAGGGGCGGTCTTCATAGCCCGTGAATTTGAATGTGTGTGCGTATCGATGGGGCGGTTCGAATGCGAGCACTTCACCGACGACACGGCGATGTTTTCCATCTGGCGTTTCCATGGCGACCGGTGCGCCGACGCCCAGCTCGTCCGGTGTTCTGCACACGGCCCCGAAGAAGAACGGCAACACCGCATCGGTTTTCACCAATTCCGACCAGACTTTCTCAATCGGCGCGTTGATGTTGATTTTGTAAATGGCTTTCTCGACCGTGTTCTGGTTCTCAATCATTTTTTCCCTCTTTTTTTTCTGCACCCTCCGCGGCGTATTTGATGGCGGTCAACCGCGATGCGAAATAGCCGCTATAGTCATCAGTCCAGCGATCATAAATCATCTGTATCGGGACGACATTAAGATAGAGTCGGCGCGTGCGCCCGTCCCGCTCACTGACGATCAGCCCGGCCGCCTCCAGCACCGCCAGATGATTCATGACGGCGATGCGGCTGACATCAAAATTCGACGCTAACCGACCGACAGAGATGCCGGGCGCGTTGCGCAACTCGTCTAGAATTCGCCGGCGGTTTTCATGCGCGAGCGCATGGAAGACATTATCCATCCTTTCATTAGTAATCATGTAATTACATTATTACATATAAGCGTATGTGTCAACACCGCTGAGCGTTTTTCATCCTGCGACGCGAAGCGCCGGCAATTGCGGCGGTCTTCGTCACCTCTTGGGAACGCGTCCGATCATGGGGTAGGAAGGCGGTCTTATGTTCTCGGGCGTATTCAAAAGCGCCGCCCTCGGCGGCCTGTGGCTTTACAAGCGCACGCTTTCGCCTGTGTTTTATTTGCTGGGCGTGCGCTGCCGGCATGAACCCAGTTGCTCGGACTACGCCGCCGACGCATTTCGACAGCATGATCCGTGGACGGCGTTCTGGTTGACGCTTGCGCGCCTCACCCGGTGTCACCCGCTTGGCAGCGCCGGCTTTGATCCCGTTCCACAAGGAAAACGCGGTCGCTGGTGGGAAGTGTGGCGTCTCGGCGACTGGTCCTGGCGCCGGCGCTAAGACATAACGAACTCACAAAGAGTTGCTAATGACCAGCTCATGCGTGGAAAACTATTTTTGAGATGTTTCTAGCAGACTGCTTACTAGTGAAAGGCTTTCTGCACACGCGATGACTACAATTACGCCAACAATGATTAAGAGACGTCTGTTCTCTAGATCATGTTTTCGTCGACGTCGATTACGAAGGACCGCTTCTCGCTGTATCTTTGTCAGCGTCTTTATATTGGCATCTTCGTCCAATCGTGAAATTTCTGAGCTGATTTTTGCTTCTTCACGATACTGATAAAGTGCCAAAAAAGCCGCTGCAATCGATATTACCCACGCGGTAATTTCTGCGATTTGGCGCCCTGGGAAAGTATAGTCAAGAAATGAAATCGCGGAAACAATAGTAAGAGAAATACCAATCATTATTATTACGACATTATCCGAGTGCATAATAACTACCTGGTTTTCGGCCTGGCGCGAAAATGCTCTATATTAGCCGGGTAAACGAATTGCAAGCTTGATCCGGCCGGCCGGTTCAGACTCCAGTAGCGACTGAACAGCGGATGGACGCAATACTGACATTCGTTTCGAAATGCTATCGGAGATGAGGAATTGTATTTAAAAAATGCGTATACATATCTATCGTCATCGACAAAAGAGGGAGTCGGGTTGTTTTCGACATAACCTAGGATCCCGATTTCAAATAACGTATTCCAAACGTCGAATACGTCTTCTTCAATGCGCCCCTTGAAGCGTGATCCAACTTTATCCAAGTCACGTTTCTCGCAAATTGGTGGAAGTTCCGGCATCACTGCTTGGCATGCGCGCAGCAATTTTGGATAAACTGTCTGGTAGGGCAAAAGGATATGCTTAGCCAACTCGGTTTCAGTTTGCTCCACTGCATATCGAACTGCATTTCCGGTCAGTCGCCGCCAGCTACCAATCTCTTCTTTTGAGGCGCGAATCGCCCGGTTAAAAATCAGGATAAATTCACGAGGGAGAAGTTGCGTGTGTCGAATGATATAAGCTAGCGGGTCTTCCTTTTGATCGAATGAGTTAACTATTTCATCGTCCATAACCTCATTGAAAAACTCTTGTAAATCGTCGCGATTTGAAAAATCCCACTTGTCAAACCTTTCCTCAGTTTGATCTTCGATAGCGCCGTCGATTGTTTTGAGTCCCAATCGATATCTTTCCGCAACCATTCGCAATAGATCGGATGGACGCCAGTCAAGCTTTTGCGCGTCACCGAAGTCTTTCACATAGTTAGCGGATTTCGCGTCAAAGAAGGTCAGTAGCTCATCGGGTAAACAGAATACTATTTTAACCGCAGGATGTTCATATGAGAAATCATTAATACACTTAAGAAAA
>JBCDAD010000058.1:0-13119 GCA_039186325.1 Pseudomonadota bacterium
AGGATATGGATGCTCGCTCGCGAGCGGCGGACGGGTTGCACCGTTGCCGGAACGCACCATCGACGCGCCATCCGCCGAAACGAATGCGGCAATTAAAACGAATGATGAGATACGCGCAATTGTTGACGCCGCCATAATCAATAATCCGTCAAATCACCGGGCGATTGTCGTCATGCATGACGGCGAGATCATCTCTGAGGGGTATGCGGAGGGGTTTTCGGATAAGACGCCTTTGCTCGGTTGGTCCATGTCCAAAAGCGTTATCGGAACGCTTGTCGGCGCAGCCGTTGAAGCCGGATTTCTGTCGCTCGACGATCCGATTGGCGCGCCGGAATGGCCCGGCGGTGATGATCGCAGCGCGCTCACATGGCGTCATCTTCTCCAGATGCAAAGCGGCTTGGCGTTTGACGAGGACTATCGCAATTTACGGTCCGACGCGGTGCGCATGCTCTTTGAACAGGCGGACGCCGGGGCATACGCCGTGCGCCAACCGGCGGCCGCGCCGCCAAATGCGATGTTCAACTATTCCAGCGGCACGACCAATATCCTCGCCCGGGCGCTGAATGATCTGTTGAAAGAAAATGATACAGATATTTATGCGTTCGCGACGAACCGCATTTTTAGGCCCATTGGCGCGTCAAGCTTTGTCATGGAGCCGGACGCCGCCGGCAATCCGGTCGGATCGAGCTTTATCTACGCGACCGCCCGCGACTGGGCGCGGCTCGGCCAACTCTATCTTCAAGACGGCGTGTGGGCCGATAAACCAATTCTGCCGTCAGGATGGACCACCTTTACACAAGACCCGGCGAGCGAATCCGATGGACAATATGGCGGTCAGGTCTGGTTAAACCGCGACGGCGCCTTTGAGCGCGAGCGAGATTTTCCGAGCCTGCCGGAAAGCGCCTACTATTTCTCGGGCCATGAAGGGCAATTCGTCCTGATCATGCCGTCAAACAATATGGTGATTGCGCGGCTTGGCATGACCCGCCGCGGATCCGCCGAGCCGGCGGTTGACGCGCTGGCAGCGGATATCATAAGCACCTTGTACTGATTATAAAACCAGCCCCATGAGCTCCGGCAAGCCAAGAGCGAGATTAAGATTTTGTATCGCCTGGACAGCAGCGCCCTTGAGGAGGTTGTCTTCCGCCGCAACGACAACGGCGTTGCGGCCATCTTTGCTGACGGCAAATCCGCCGATCACAACGCCGCGGGCGCCTGCGCCATCTTGCAGCTCGGGCGGCTCATTCCGCAATGTGATCAGTTTTTCATCCGCATAGCGCGCGGCATAGATCTCCTTCAATGCGTCAGCCGATAAGGGGTCTTTCAGCGGAACATGCGCGGTCACCAGAAGACCGGAGAACGCTGGATGAACATGGGGGAAAAACCGGATAGGCGCGCCCATGTGATGAGAAACCTCGCGCTCATGTTTATGGTCCACCAGACCGTAAGGCATCAGGTTGTCGGCAAGGCGCGCCGGATCGTTGCGCGGGCTCGGCGTCGTACCTGCACCGGAATAGCCCGAAACACCAAAGAGAGCCGGAACACCGTCTAAATGGTCTTTAAGCGGATGAACAATCAATTGCATGGCGGTCGCATAACATCCCGGATTGGCGATCCGCGCTTTCCCAGTAATTGATGAACGAAACAGTTCCGGCAGACCGTACGCCCAGCCTTCATCGAAACGGCGATCAGCCGACAAGTCAATCAGTATGCGGTGCGGCGCTTCTTTCTCAAACGCATCAATATAGGGCGCGCTGGCGCCATCCGGCGTCGCCAGAAAGACCGCGTCCGCCCGGCGGGGCGCGGCTTTTTCCGGCGTCAGGGCTTCAAACACACATTCGTCGCGGTCTTCAGGCGCAATATCGCTCACAGGCCGACCGGCATATTCCCGGCTTACAGCATAAGCGAGCATCAGTTCAGGGTGGCCACTGATCAGGCGCAATAGTTCCCGGCCCGTATGGCCACGGGCGCCAATTACACCGACTAAAAACGGTTCGCTCATCGGACTATTCCCCGACAAAAGACGGCGGCATCGCCGCGATTGCCTCTACTGTTCGCGCAATATGGTCAAAACCCATATCGCCCTTCCAGAAGATCGTCCATGGACCACGCTTCACAGACCCGTCAGCTTCAGCCGCATAAAAAGCGTTAAAGCCATTCTCCGTGCGCGAACGCCAGAAGAATTCCGGATAATCGGTTGTGAAACTGCGCCAGACCGTACGCGCCAACCCTTCGCCGCGAGCATCTTCGATGACCGCGAATTTGTCCAGATACGCGAAATCTTCGAATACGGACAAAAAGGCGCCAGCCCGATATGTCTCAGAAACATGGGCCGCACCAAATAGAAATTCTGACCACCAGCCGGCCTTGAGTTCGCGCGCAAACCCTTCTTCTACGAGCGCTGCAGCGCGGGCGCCGTCAACGTCCGTCTTAGCCGCGTATTTGACGATCCGCTCACCTTTTCGCACCAATGTGCCGTCGCCGCCATGGGTGAACAACTCGCGTACAAGTCCCGATGGCGTTGTGATCGAAACGGACGTTGATAAAGGCGCGGCGTCGAGGAGACGTTTAATCTCCGAGAGCTTCAGCCGCATGCCGCCTTGCACCCAGTCGGCGCCCATCAGGTCATCATAATCGGACGCCAGATTAATTGAGTGAATGACCGCGCCTTCCCCGTCCAGGAGACCGCCGACACCCGCCAGAAAAATGATCTTCATGGGCGCCAATGCCGCCACCAGCGCTCGTGTAGCGCTGTCGGCGTTCACATTGACGATCTGCCCGCCGGGCGCGAGCCCCAGGCAGGTGAGGATCGGAATGGCGCCAGATTTTGCGATTGACTGAATCAATTCGAGGCGTATGCGTGTTGGCTCACCAACAAATCCGAATTTTTCTTTATCGAGATAATCCGCTTCGATCGCGCCGCTGGTCAGCGAGTGCGCGGAAACGCCCTGGGCGCGCACCGCCTCGACCAGTTTTATATTGGCGTCAATGAAAACGTCCTTGGCGACATCAAGGGTCGCCGCGTCAGTGACACGCTTGCCGTCAATCTTCTGGGTTTTGATCTTCTTCGCCGTCAACGCGTCGTCGAGTTGCGGCCCGCCCCCATGGAGCACGATCGGCGTTAGCCCAACCGTATGCAGGAACGCCAGCGCAGCAGCTGTTTCCTCCAACTGCTCTTCGAGGATCGCGCCGCCGATTTTGATTACAGCAAAACGGGCCTGATCCACTTCGGAGAAACGCTGCAAATAAGCGCGGATCTCCTTCCCGTCCGACATGTTGGACAGAAGCTGGACGATTGTCTGGCGGGTGGTTGATGGGGTGGTCATTGAAATCAGCTTTGCTTTAATTCACGGGTCAATAAGGCTACGCGCTGGCGATCCAACCACGCCATGAGAGTCCGGCATAGAACAAGTCCAATCCCTTAAATCCGGCCGCTCTTATCAGAGATTCATTTCGTTCTGGCGATACCGTATGCAAGACATTTTTTAATCTATCATTCGTGCGATCAACGTCGGCCGCATGCGCCCCGGATCGGATCGCAAATTCCGCATAGCGACGGCGCCGGAAATCATAATCCGGCTCCGTCTTGTCCAGACAGAGATCAACAAGCACAAACGGCGCCTTCTCAACAAGACGCGCCCTGATCGCTTTCAGGACCGCAAGCTTTGCGTCATCGCCTCCAACAAAATGAAGCGTCAACATGCACGTCGCCGCATCGAAAGGACCGGACGGCGCATCGGGGATATACTCTTCGACAAGATTGGCGCGCGCGGTCATTCCCGCGGCTTTGATCGTATTGCGCGCCTCATCCAACATCGCTTTGGATGGATCAACGCCGGTGAAACGCCAGCCCGGCGAATACTGCCCCAAGGACACCAGATCCAATCCGCCGCCGGCGCCGAGGACCAGAATATGCGCCGCGTCGTCGACATGTTCGTTGATCAGCTGCGCGGCCATCTGGTGCATGGTGAAATAGCCCGGAACAAACTGCGCCGGACCATTGGCGACATAGTTCTTGGCGAAATTTTCATCCGCATAAATATGTTCGGTCATTTCGTTAACCAATCAAATTCTCTTTGGGCAAAATGTTCTAACAATGACAGCGATTCAAAAAATCCTGAGTGACGGTAAGGAATCCATATCGGGTCTCGATCAGCTTGATTCTCGTCATCCCCTATGAGTTTCTCGGCTTTGAAGCGAAAGTGTCCAGCGGCAACTTTGTAGATTTGCAGTCTTCGATCACCAGAATCGTTGGTGATCGACTTCACCAAAACCATCAGGCTTAAACCAAAGCCTTCATAATTGCCTTCTGCACATGCAAGCGGTTTTCCGCTTCTTCGTACGCAATACAATTTTTTGAATCGAAAACCCCATCGGTGATTTTCACATTCCGGCGCATGGGCAGGCAGTGGGAAACCAGTGCGCTATTAGTTTTCGCCATTTTCTCTTCGTCGACGATGAAGTGCTTATAGCGGTCGCGGATCTCTTTCTCCGGCGCCCAGTCACCGAAGAACGGAAGCGCGCCCCAGCTTTTGGCGTAGACGACATCGGTGTCTCTGTAGGCCTCGTCGATATCATGCGTGATCGTCAGCGCCTGGCCGTTCTCGCCGGCGTCTTTGGTCGCCTGCTCAATATAGCGATCATCGAGGATATAGTCCTCGGTCGGACAAAGCAGTGTCGGCGCCATGCCGAATTTCGCCGCGATCATCAGCGCGGAATTGGCGACCGCCGTATTGAGCGGCTTGGGATGATAGGTCCAGGTAAGGACGAACTTTTTTCCGTCCAACGATCCGAGCCGCTCCTGCAGCGCCATGATATGGGCCATCTCCTGACAGGGATGGGTGATCGTCTCCATATTGATCACCGGGACTTCCGAATATTTCGCAAAGGCGTTCAGGATTTTGTCCTTGCGATCTTCTCGCCAGTCGACAAATTTCGGGAACGCCCGAACGCCGATCATGTCGCAATAGCGCGAAAGAACCGTCGCAGCCTCTTTAACATGCTCTTCCGCCTCGCCATCCATAATGACGCCATCTTCGAATTCCAATGGCCACATCCCCCCGGACGGCGACAGGACTACCGCATGACCGCCCAACTGGCGGGCGCCCACATCAAATGAGGTACGCGTGCGCAGGGAATTGTTCAGAAACAAAAGCGCAATGGTTTTGTCTTTGAGCGCGTCGCCCATGGGCGAGGTTTTGAAGGCGCGCGCATCGTCAATCATTGCCTGCAACTCGGCCCGGGACCAATCAGCGGTGTTCAGAAAATGTCTCATTGCGCATATTCCATTTTTCGAAAGGCGATCTTTAGAAGATAGGACCAGGAATGGAAAGTCGCCCATGGCGTCCGACAGCGACCCAACGTAAAGATCAACTGGCGCAACTGTTTGATTGGCTTCCGCCTTTATGCCTCAATCCGCCGACTCGCTTGTTGTCATTTCTCATTACGACGCTCATGGCGCCGATGAACCGCTGCGCCTGTTTAAGGAGTTGGAAGCGCATGACGCCGGCGCATCGTATGATGTTTTGATCGTTGTCAATCAATCACAAACGAATGCATTTGCGCCTGCGGGACTATCCCGAACTATCCGCATACTGCACCGGGAAAACATAGGTTTTAACGTCGGCGCCTGGCAGCACGGATGGCGGTCTACGCCGGGCTATGATTTCTATCTCTTCCTGCAAGATGAATGCGTCATCAATAGACCAGGATGGCTCGCGGCGTTCCGGCGCGCTGCCGCCCAGCCGAACACCGGTTTTGTCGGTGAGAGCATGATCCATACTGGTTTATGGGAGACTTATGCGCGCAGCTTTAGCGACACAGAAAAAGCCTGCCGGCGCATTGCCGGGGATCTGGGCGTCGATCTCGGCGCCAAGGCGGACCATCTCCAGACATTGGCGATCGGCGCAAACCACAGCACATTGCAATCCACAGGCGGGTTTATTGCGCAATTTGATAAAGTCGACGCTATGGCAGGCGAAGTCCTGACATCCGTACGCGCCACCGCTATGGGCCTTAAAAACCGACAAGTCGCGTGGCGGCCCTTTGAGTTTATTCGCCATCCTCAATGGGATAGCTTGCGCAAGGCGTCGGCGCGGCCGGCGTGGAGCGTCTCGCGCGCATTACATCTCTGGGCGCCGGCACGCCTTAATGATTTTATCCCGCGCCAGACTTAATCACTGACGCTATATTTTTGTTACATCACGCAGCGCACGAAACGTTTTTTGTTAACCTTTGGCCGCGTAACCTGCCGCGCTTCCAATGAGGATAGGCGCCCCTGAAACGCCGGCGCTGTTAGCGATGCAGACAATTCACGCAATACAATATTTACGTGCGGTCGCCGCCATTTTGGTGGTGTTGCTGCACAACTCCATCGAGATTCGCGATTTCAATACCGGGTTTCCGGTTTTTCACGACGGCGCGTTTGGCGTCGATATATTCTTTGTGATCTCCGGGTTTATCATGTGGACGATTTCGACAATGCGCCCACAAACGCCTCTGCGATTTCTCGAGAACCGGATTATAAGGATCGTTCCTATTTATTGGCTGCTTACGATCGTCACTGTCCTGGTGTCGACCGATGGCGGACTCTCCATTGCCGCTGATATCGATTGGGGGCGCGCGCTACGCTCCCTGTTTTTCATCCCGGAATGGCATCCGACATATCCAATGGCCGCACCTGTAATGTTTGTCGGCTGGACGCTAAATCTTGAAATGGCGTTTTACCTGCTTTTCGCCCTTGCCTTGTTTTTGCCGCCGCGATGGCGGCTGCCTACCATGCTTTTCGTATTATGCGCGTTCGCCAGCGCCCGCCTCGTGATTGGCGAACCGCAACAGGCCGCGCTCAATCTTTATACATACTCTGTTGTCGGAGAATTTGGCCTCGGCATGTTGCTCGGCTCCGTTTATGGCCACCGAACGATGTTAGGGCGTGGAGGCAACGCCCATATTTTCGGCCCGTCGGCGGTTTTGCTGGGCCTTGGTATTCTCGCGTCAAAAGCCATCATGCCAGAAGCGCGTATCTTGTATTACGGGCTGCCGGCATTGCTCATCGTTTGCGGTGTTCTCCTTTGGGAACCGATTATCGCGAGACGCCCGTTGCCGTTACTGATAATGCTCGGCGACGCCTCCTATTCGATCTACCTCACCCACATTATGGCGCTGGCCATTTCCCAAAAGCTCATTGGCGCTTGGCTGGCAGCCGACTGGCCGTTCGTCGCCTTGTTCGCCCAAACGCTATTCGCGGTCATTGTCGGTGTCGTTGTGCATCTGGCTGTGGAAAAACCACTAACCGCCGGCGCAAAAAAGCTGGTTTCACGCCCCACACAGCGAACAAGTTTTCCCCGATCGGCGCGTGCATCAAACCTCAGGACATCAGATCGGCGCTATTTCGATCCCGCAACATTGCAGACGACCCGGGATTCCTAGGTGACAGCGCCCTGCAAACAGGAATAGTTTCTAAATCGTAAACACGCGCCTGAACAGATCTGGTAAAACATGCAGCTTTCGGACGCATTCGTTTCTGACCTCGGCGGGATCCCATCGGAATTTCCATGACGGCGACGGACAAGAAAAAGTCTAGGAACGCAGGACATGCGGCGGAGTTGGACGCGCTATCGCCGCGCCGTCTGGCTATTTTGACCGGCGCGTTCATTTCTGCCCTCGCCGTATTGCTGATTGCCGAATACACAGACAGCGTCCAATCCCGGCGAACCGAAACCGCGTTGCGTCTTGATCAGGCCGTCAGCACGGGCGCTGACGCCATGAACATCGCCATCATGACTGGCGAGCCTGTTCGTAATGTCCTGAAAACAGCTTGGCCTGGCGGTCAGGCGGCGCTCTATCACCTCTCCAGCGCCGGCGACATTCTGTCGACCGCGGGCCTGCAGAGCGATACAGCCATTGATCCGGCGTTGTTGCGATCTCTGGAGCTTAATCGGCGCGGCGCGCAGGTTTTGGATTTGCCGGGATTACAACAAGCCGTCAGTTGGCGACCGTTGGACAACGGAGACGTTTTGTTGGCCGCAGCCCCGGCTGGTGATATCTACGCCCGCACACCGGCATTTGTAGTTTACGGCGTGATTTTCCTGTCGATGGGTCTTGTCGTCGCCGCATTAATGGCTGCGTTTTTGCGTCAAAGCCGAGCGGCGGCCGGCGCTGCGGACGCTTTGACCAGTCTCGAAGATATTAAGTTGGCTTTGTCTGGCGGGCGATGCTCACCCTGGTTTTATGACAAAGCAGGGCGTCAGGTTACGCTCTCGCGGTCGCTGCTAGAACCTCTCGGGCTGGGGGCGCGGGACCGGCGGTTTTCCATGCGCGAAGTATCCGCACTCGTCCATCCTGAAGATTTGCGCACCGCGATCGCTATCATCTCTGGGGAGCCCTCAGCAATCAGCGAAGGAGCGGTCCGGTTGAGAACACCTGGCGGTGATTGGTCAACAATTTTATTGCGCACTGCAGCCGATGCTTCGCGACTGTCGCGAGCCGGCGTCGCGTTTGATCTTGCGACCAGTGCGCCGCTGACCCCCATTGCAGCGATCGCAGAAACCCGCTTGCGCGATGCTATTGAGAGCATTCCGGAGGCCTTTGTTTTGTGGGATGCGCAAGGCCGCCTCGCCGTATGGAACCGCCGGTTCGCCGGGATCTTCGCGATCCCGTCAAAAGTCCTAGAGGCGGGTCTAACGGTCGAAGAGGTCGCAACAGTGGCAGGCGTCGCAGGCGATTTGCTCATTCGACAGTTTGGTCCCCTAAAAACCGGCGAGTCCAAAAATGTTGAGGTCGCGCTGCCCGGATCACGCTGGGCGCATGTTTCGCGCCGACCAACGGCGGAGGGCGGATGTGTTTGCATCGCAGCGAATGTCACCGATCTGAAACGCCGCGCGCGCGCTCAGAAGACGAAAGAACGCGAGTTGCAGCGCACTGTGGCGGATCTCGAAGCATCCCGGCGGGAGCTGTCCGAGGCGATGCAAAAATATCAGTACGAAAAATATCGTGCGGAGGAGGCAAGCCGGTCCAAAAGCGAATTTCTCGCTAATATGAGCCATGAGCTGCGCACGCCCCTAAACGCCATCAATGGCTTCTCAGAGATTATGGAGTCCGAATTGTATGGCCCGCTCGGAGATGATAAGTATAAGGAATACGTGCAGGATATTTTATCAAGCGGGCGCCACCTGCTTGAACTGATTGATGATGTCCTTGACATGTCTCGTATTGAAGCGGGACGACTGAAACTTGAGCCGAAACGTATAGAATTGGAGCGCACGCTGAATGAAAGTGTGCGTCTCGTTGCAAAACGGGCGAGTGATGCGGGCGTCAAGTTGACTGTTTCTATCGGCCATGCGCCGCCAATTTTTGCTGACAATCGGGCCGTCAAACAAGTGACGCTCAACCTCCTTTCCAACTCCATCAAGTTTACACCGGCGGGCGGCGAAATCACGTTGACAGCCGAAGCCGATCTTGACGGCGTGACCATCATAGTAGCCGATTCCGGCCCAGGCATGTCGCATGATCAACTTCAAAAACTCGGCTCACCATTTGAAACCGTAAACAGCCAATCGCTAAAAAGCAGCGCCGGTACTGGACTTGGGCTCGCTTTGTCTAAATCACTGATGGAAATGCAAGGCGGTATGCTGGCGCTCGCCAGTCAACCGGGAAAGGGAACAGTCGCTTGCGCGACTTTTCCGAGGCGCAAGGGGGCAAAAGTACGCTTGCCGCAATTCATCGTAAGAGAAGCCCATATTCTGACCAAAGCGCAGCCCGCGTCACCGGCCGTGTTCGCTGCACCTAAAGCCGCGGAGTAACCATCGCCGATTGGTCAGTGAGATAACTCTGTCTGGCGTCGCCATGAGCAATCCACCGTTTGACATCCGACCATCGGGCCAGGCATGCGGCGCGGAAATTACCGGTATTGATCTTACCAATCCGCTCCCCCGGAAAACGATCACGGCGCTCCGGAAAACCTGGCTAGAGCACCATGTCCTGTCCTTTCCGGACCAAGCAATGAACGATGATGATCTGGAGCGGTTCACGCAATATTTCGGGCCCTTCGGGGAAGATCCTTTTATTGCGCCGATCAAGGGTCGCAAACATATTATTGCTGTTGAACGCCAACCGACCGAAACGACACCGATATTCGCCGAAGCTTGGCATACAGATTGGAGTTTCCAAAACAACCCACCGGATGGTACGTGCTTATTCGGGATCGACATCCCGGCATGCGGCGGTGACACGCTATTCGCCAATCAACATTTGGCGCTGGAATCCATGCCCGAAACTCTTCGTACAAAGATCGATAAGCAACGCGCGATCCACTCCGCTCGCAGTGGTTATGCGCCAGATGGAATTTACGGAGTCGACGATAAAGGACGCGGTATGGATATCAGACCAGATGCTTCGGCGGCGGCGACAGAAAGTCATCTCCTCATTCGTAAGCATCCCGAAACTGGGAAAGAGGCGGTCTATGGCGCATTCGGATATATCATCGGCATAGAGATGATGGATGAGGTAGAAAGCGTGCCATTACTGGCGGAGCTTTACGCATGGCAAACCCGTGAGGAATTCCAATATCGCCATCAGTGGCGGCCAAATATGCTTGTCATGTGGGACAATCGCAGCGTCCTTCACAAAGCAACCGGCGGATATGAGGGGCAACGCCGATGTCTCCATCGAACTACAATTGGCTCGCGGTCACCTTGATTGCAAGCGACCAGTATCGCGCAGCCAGGCGAGCATCGCTTCCAAAGCGGGCTCAAATGGGGTCGCCGCCCAACTCAACTCAGAGCTCGCCTTTTCACTTGAAAACGATACCTGCCGTCCGGCCAGCCGAACGCCCGTAAGGGGCGCTTTGGGTGATTTGTTGGTGAGTAGAGAAACAACCTTCGTGTCGATCGCCCCAGCCGCTAGCGCAACCCAATAGGGCATTTTCGTCCTAGGTGTTTTTGCATTCGACAATCGTCCAATAAGAGTGAGCAAGTCAGTCATCGACGTATTGGCGCCGCCGAGCAGGTAACGCTCGCCGCTGCGCCCGTTATTCCGGGCGGCGATCATACCTTCAGCGAGGCTCAAGACCGGAACGAAATTCAAGATACAATCGATATAAGCCGGCGTACGTTCAGCCGCGAAGTCGCATATCATTTGCGTTGGCGGCGTCATGGCTTCATCACCCGGACCGATAGGTTCGGTCGGTAGCACGATTATCCCGTCAATATCATCGGCCGCGACTCGCTCGACTAGATGTTCGGCTAATAATTTTGACCGCGGGTAAGGACCCAGCATGTCATCGACCGATAGCCGAATTGTTTCATCGGCTGTTGACGGGCCAATTGGCGTCGATCGCCCGACGAGTGTCGTCAGGCTAGAACAGTGAACGAATTTGGTTACGCCTGCCTGAATAGCCGCATCAATGACGATCTGCGTCCCCTGCCAGTTGATGCGATCAAAAAGGCCAGGATCGCTAGACCACAATTGCGCATTACCAGCGAGATGAAATACTGAATCAATTCCAGCCAGCGCGCGACTAAGCGCTTCGCCGTCCAGTATGGATCCCCTGATATCATCAGCATGGCATGGCGCAGCCAAGTCAAATGACCGCACATATTCGCCGCGGGCGCGCAAAGCGGAAACAAGCGCTTTCCCAACAAATCCCGCACCACCGGTAACGAGGTTACGATGCGTCACGCGGGTTTTCGACAATGCAGCAATCCGCGATCCGTCACTGAACCCAAAATTAGGCCTTCATCTGTCCCTACCGCAACCGTTGCTGCACTGAATAATTCGCCGTTTGAATCGTCAAATAGGGTTTTATGCGTTCCACTCGCCGTATCTATCGAAACAATACGCGAGGGCGCGAAGCCAATACCAAACTTTCTATTCAGTGTAAGGCGCAGTATGGAGGGGTGAAGCGCGGCGATGATCCGCTTACCGTCATAAGTGAGATTATCAGGCGCGCCCGGCAGATCTATCCGACCGATCTCTAAAAAGCCATCGCCTTGTCGCCGCAGAATTTTGACTGCATTTTCACGAGTCGCCGCCAGCGCAATATCGCCGTTTGGTAAGCGCACAACGCCGTTAGCGAAGCCGGACGTTGCATGGGTAACGGCGCCATCCGTGACACCACTCCAGCGCAAGGCGAATATGTTTTCCGCCCAACCCCGCCAATCGCAAAAAGCGTGATCAAATGATGTCAATACGCCGTTCTCGGTTGCGATTACATCATTTGCGGCGCATCTGATCACCGGAACAGTTCCGACAAACGCTTCGCCATTGGCGCCCACGCGCTGAAGCTTGGGCGACATTTTCCATTGACGCCCCTTTTTTTCATACACCCGATTTATGAATAGAATTTCATCCGCTTGTTGGTCGTAGTCGAGACCGTGAGGCCTGACGCCTCCAGTGATCGCCGCCCCCGCTACAAGCGCCGTCGCCATAACTGGCTTTTCTGTTTCCACCGTAAGCTGATCAAGATGAATAGCGTAAATTCCGCCCGTCGGTATGTCATTTCTGCGGCTACGCGCGGCGCTCTCAACGGAACGTCGGTCATAGGCGGAGAGATATAGCCGGCTGCGCGCTTTATCTAGGACAATATCTTCTATCCCGCGCAGACGCCAAGCCGTCGTCTCATCAACGATTTCTAACGGCGAGCAATCAGTATGAGAATAATACGCCGCAACATCCACTTCCGGCGCACACCCCAGAACCGCTAGTGAAAATAACGAAGTAATGCTATGCAGCGGTTTCGCCATATTGCCCCCGATCGTCGCTTTGTCCCCCGTCGACAATAGGCCCATTCCCAGCAGTCCCCGGCGCATCATAGGCCCATTTTTCAATGAAATATCCCAGTCGGCCCCTCACCAATTCGGCGGTCCCATCATCATAATCGAATTTATTCTTCTCGAAGCTTTTGACCGAAGCAAGATAGCTCGCAAAGTGCTCTTTTGCCTCAGAAAATCCCGGCAACCCCAGTGTCGAATAGATTTTTTTAAGCGCCGCAAGCGGGTCGTTGTCGAGCTCGCTATAACGCAATTCGATCAATTCCTCTTCCGACCATCCCGCCGTTTCAGTTTCGTAAATTCGCATCATTCGATCGTAAACAGTCAGTATCGTCTCATCAATATCGACGTG
>JBCDAD010000059.1:0-12349 GCA_039186325.1 Pseudomonadota bacterium
CGATCTCTTTGAGATTAACGAAGCGTTTTCGGTCGTACCGTTGGCCGCCATGCGCGAGCATAAGCTGCCGGCGGAAAAAGTGAACATACATGGTGGGGCGATTGCCCTTGGCCATCCTATTGGCGCCTCTGGCGCCCGCATTATCTGCACACTGATAAGCGCATTGAAGCAGACAGGCGGCAGGAAAGGAATCGCATCGCTCTGCATCGGCGGAGGCGAGGCGACAAGCGTAGCGTTGGAATTGAATTAAGGAATTGGCGATTATGCCGGATGCAAGCAATCCAAAACCGGACGAAAAACTGTTCTTTGACTGGACTGATCCGCTTTCATTGGAAACGCAGCTTTCTGATGAGGAGCGCATGGTGCGTGATGCCGCACGGGGGTATGCGCAAGACAAATTGATGCCGCGTGTGCTGATGGCGAACCGCGAAGAACGGTTTGATAGAGAAATCATGAACGAGCTCGGCGCTCAGGGTTTGCTCGGTGCAACTGTTTCGGAAGCATATGGCGGCGGCGGCGCGAGCCATGTTGCTTACGGATTAATCGCACGGGAAGTTGAGCGCGTCGACTCCGGCTATCGATCCGCGATGTCTGTACAGTCTTCGCTTGTGATGTATCCAATCGAATCGTTTGGCTCCGAAGAGCAAAAGCAGAAATATCTGCCTAAGCTTGCAACCGGCGAGTGGGTCGGGTGTTTTGGTCTGACGGAAGCTGACGGCGGATCGGATCCGGGCGCCATGCGCACACGCGCAGAGAAAGTCGATGGCGGCTATCGCCTGAACGGTTCAAAAATGTGGATCACAAACTCGCCGATTGCTGATGTTGCGGTGGTCTGGGCCAAGCTGGATAACGACATCCGCGGATTTATTGTTGATCGCGATACAAAGGGTTTTTCAACGCCAAAGATCGAAGGAAAGTTATCCCTGCGGGCGTCTGTGACCGGGGAGATCGCTTTGGACGATGCAGTGGTCCCTGAAGAAAACCTGTTGCCGAGTGTTCGCGGTCTTCGAGGACCCTTCTCATGCTTAAATAAGGCGCGTTACGGTATTTCATGGGGCGCGATGGGCGCTGCGGAATATTGCTGGCTCGCCGCACGTGACTACGCCATGGAGCGGATCGTCTTTAACAAGCCGATCGCCGGTACGCAGCTGGTGCAGAAAAAGCTTGCGGATATGCAAACGGAGATCGCCCTCGGCTTGCAAGGGTCATTGCAACTTGGTCGCCTTCTTGACCACGGAGCTTTTGTGCCTGAAGCGATTTCGCTCTTGAAGCGGAATAATTGCGGCAAGGCGCTGGATATCGCGCGAATTGCCCGGGATATTCATGGCGGCAACGGAATATCTGATGAGTATCATGTCTTGCGCCACGCCGCGAACCTCGAAACCGTAAATACCTATGAGGGAACGCATGACATTCATGCGTTGATCTTGGGGCGCGCCATGACTGGCATTCAAGCCTTCCAGTAATCCGTGACCGGATTTCAGCTCAATGAGTCCGTTGACCTGAAGGCAGCGGCTAAAACGTTCGCCGAACGGGGAATTGTTCAGCTGGACGGTATTTTCGCAACCGATTCAGCGGCTGATATCCAACGAATGCTGGTGCAAGGCATGCCTTGGCGACTCCTGATGACAGATGAAAACAATTCGCCTACGCACCTTTCGCAAGCGGAGTGGAAGCAACGTTCCGCAGATGAACGGCAGCGTATTTATCAAGGTGTCTTAGCGCGCGCGCGGCGTAATGAGGGGTTTTTCTATCTGACCTATCCGATGATCGAAGCCTATCTAAATGGATGGGATACCGGGCATCCAATTCATCAGCTAACAGAACTGATCAATAGCCCAGCGTATCTGGATATCGGGCGCGTGATTACAGGTTTGCCTGGGATCACCAAAGCGGACGCCCATGCTTGTCAATATGGACCCGGTCATTTTCTGACGCGCCATATCGACCATGGACCGGATAAGGAACGGCGGGCGGCATATGTCCTTGGTTTTACGCAAGGCTGGCAACCGGATTGGGGCGGCTTATTGCTTTTTTTGAAAGATAACCAGGATGTCGATCATGGTTTTCTGCCGCGATTTAACAACCTCACCATATTCGATATCAATTATCTTCATACGGTGACGCAAGTCTCGACTTTCGCCGGCGCACCTCGATTGACGGTAACCGGGTGGTTCCGCGACGACCCGGCGGCCCGTCCTCAACAATAGAAATCTCAGCTGTAAAGAACTGACGGCAACCAGGTTGCAAGCCCGGGAAATTTTGCAAGCGCGGCCAGCGCAAGCAACTGAATGATGATATATGGAATTGCGCCCCTATAAATGTCGGCCGTGCGCACCTCCGGCGGCGCCACGCCGCGCAGGTAGAAGAGGGCAAATCCAAACGGCGGCGTAAGGAAGGATGTCTGCAGATTAATCGCCATCATTACGCCGAGCCAGACAGGGTCTAGCCCCATCGCCAGCAGCGGCGGGCCAACCAGCGGTACGACGACGAGCGTGATCTCGATAAAATCCAGGAAAAAGCCAAGTAGAAACATCACGAGCATCACGGTGATAACGGCGCCGACAACGCCCCCGGGCGTCGCTGCAAGCGCCCGTTCAACGGTTTCGTCGCCGCCAAGTCCACGGAAAACCAATGAGAACAAGGCGGCGCCGATAAGAATAGTGAAGACCATTGTGGTCACCCGGGTCGTCTGATCGAGAACGGGCGCCAACGTACGCGCCCGACGCAAATTCAAGAGGCTGACGATGATTCCGATGGGAAGCAATGCCGTGAGCAATGCGGCGACCGCGATACCCAGTTGTTCAGCGTCCGCAACATTATCGCGCCCGAGACGGAGGTCCACTTGTGTCGTGAGGATGATGAGCAGGGCGATGGCGGCGGCGGTCAGGTAGATAAATCCGCGGCCAATTTTTCCATCTTGGTCCGAAAGCCGCGCGCCGGCGATCAGGAGAGCGCCAACAGCGCCCACGCTTGCGGCCTCTGTCGGCGTTGCGGCGCCAATTAAAATTGATCCAAGAACTGCGATGATCAAGAGGAGCGGCGGCGGCAAGACTTTTAACGCGCCGAGCCACACCTCCCGGCGTGATTCCATTTCGGCCGCTGGTATTGCTGGCGCTTTGCGCGGCTGAGTGAGCGCTACACAGATCTGCCAAGCCAGATACATGCCGACAAGCATGAAACCCGGGATTAACGCGCCGGCGAATAGATCACCGACAGAGACAGTTTCCGGCGCGAAAACACCTTGTTCCAATTGCGCTTTTTGGTAAGCGTTTGAAATAACATCGCCGAGAAGAATGAGCACAATCGATGGCGGAATGATCTGTCCCAACGTGCCTGCTGCGGCGATCGATCCGGATGCAAACGCCGGGTCATATCCTCGCCGTAACATGGTAGGTAAGCTGAGCAATCCCATCGTAACGACGGTCGCGCCGACAATGCCGGTGGACGCGGCTAACAGTGCGCCGACGGCTGTGACCGAAAGGCCTAGTCCGCCGGGAAGCGAACCGAAGAGCTTCGCCATATTGTCGAGCAATTCTTCCGCGATTTTCGCCTTTTCGAGAATGACGCCCATCAAAATGAACATCGGCACGGCGATTAACGTGGTATTGGTCACCGAACCAAATACGCGTTGTGGGAATGGGATGAGAAAACTGACGTCGAATACGCCGAACGCAGCGCCCAGAATAGCGAAAAGGATCGCCGTGCCCGCCAGAGAGAATGCAACCGGATAGCCCGCCATAAGAAGCGCGCACAAAAAGACGACCATGGCGATATCCAGCCAGCCAGCGAACCAGCAGCCGCAAATGGCGATATCGCCGATCGCAAACTCCATCACCGATGTTCTCTCAGTGTTTCAACAGCATTCGAAGCGGTGACGAAACCCGCCACCGCGAGCAGCACGGCATATGCGGGAATGAGTGATTTCAAGACAAACAGCGCCTGGATGCCGGATGCTTCGGC
Organism: Pseudomonadota bacterium; assembly: GCA_039186325.1. Lineage (GTDB taxonomy): Bacteria > Pseudomonadota > Alphaproteobacteria > Caulobacterales > Parvularculaceae > Hyphococcus. The sequence goes on from JBCDAD010000059.1 coordinate 3,964, forward strand.
GGACCCCTCACGCACGAGCCAGGACTGTGCAACATATGGCGAAGCCGCCCAAAGCAGCAGCAAGCAGATTGGAAACAGTAGAAAATACGCTCCTGCCAGGTCGACCTTCGCTTTGTGTGCAGATGACGCCTCACGATAGAATATGTCGACGCGGACATGATCGTCCGTCAACAACGCATATCCAGTCGCCAATAGAAAAACAGCGCCATGAAAGTATGTAATGGATTCCTGTATGAAGAGCGAGTTTACGCCAAAGACATAGCGTCCGATAACAACGCCAAACTGGATGAGCGCCATCGCCAACAGAAACCAGATAACGGCGCGCCCAACGGCTTTGGTGAGTGTCTCCAATATCGGCGTCAATCGCCGAACAGCTTCGCGGGCGCCTCCGGTCAGCGCAATAATTATTACAAGGCTCGAAAACAGCCCGCTGAACGGAAGGAACTGCGCCAGTGTCGGCGTCGCTCGGAGAATTGGAACAATCGCCGCAAATAGAATGCCTGCTGAAATAATGCCGAATGTAATAAAGACCCAGATTAGCGTTGCGCGGCTGGAGTTGCCGGAAATAAGCGTGGCGGCGGGCAGAAGCATCAATGGAAACAGAATGCCAGCCGCGGCCCAATTCAAACTGTCACCGACGAGATCCAACATAGCTTAGAGAGCGAACACCTGGCGACGAACCTGCATAAACGCCTCGTCTGAGATCCTGCCCCAGGCCTGACTGCGCGCAAGAGATGCTTTGAAGCTTTCATATATACGCGCTGTGATATCATCCGTTGACGCCGTTTCCTCCAATACAGTTCGTGTAGCGTCCGCCAGCGCGGATAAGACATCGTCTGGCAATCGCAGAGATTGTACGCCATGTTCCGCGATCAATTGATCGAGCGCCGCCCCATTATGGTGCATATATTCCGCGATCGACAGATTATTCGCCCACTGACAGGCGCCTCGGATAATTGATTTTTCCTGTAGAGATAAACCGCTCCAAACATCGAGATTGACCCCGACGCCAAGTTGGGCGCCGGGCTCATGAATGCCTGGCCAATAGTAATATTTGGCTTCCTTGTAGAATCCAAAGGCAAGGTCGTTCCACGGGCCGACCCACTCGGTGCCGTCTATCGCGCCGGATTCGAGCGCCGAAAAGATTTCACCGCCAGAGATCGCAACAGCCGATGCGCCAATCCGACGAAGGACTTCGCCGCCCAGGCCGGGCATTCGGATTTTTAATCCGCGCATATCATCGAGAGACGTTATCGGTCTTTTAAACCAGCCCGCCGACTGGTGGCCGGTGTTGCCGGCAGCAAAGGGTTTAATATTGAAGCGCGCCGACAGCTCATCCCACAGCGCCTGACCTCCGCCGAATTCCGTCCACGCCATAATTTCCGGCGCCGTCATGCCGAAGGGAACGGCCGTGAAAAATGCGAATGCTGGAGACTTTCCGACCCAATAATATTCCGCTCCGTGGTAAAGGTCTGCTGCGCCATTAGAAACCGCATCAAAACTCTCAAACGCGGGCACCAATTCGCCGGCGGCGAAGACGCGCACGCGCATTGCGCCGCCGGACATTTCCGTGATGAACTGAGCGGTGCGTTCGGCCATTGTGCCGAGGCCCGGAAAGTCTTTCGGCCAGGTTGTGACCATTTTGAGTTCGCGTTGCTCAAGGTCGCGCCCGCCAACCGCGATTTCGGTTGGTACGCCGCATTCGCAGCCGGCCGCCAAGCCCATCGCGCCGATAGCTCCCCCGGTGATCAAGCTGCGCCTGGAATAGGGTCCGTTTGATTTTTCGTGCTGCTCGGACATGGGCGAGACCATGCCCGGTACCGGTCACGTCGACAAGCGTGTGAACGGAAAAATGAATTCCTGATTTCGAGCTATTCTGTGAGCCTGACCCAGCCGTCTGGCGTTAGTTTTTCAATGGGCGTGAAACGCGCTTTGTAGTCCATTTTGGGCGAACCTTTTACCCAATAGCCCAAATAGACATAGTGCAGGCCGAGCTCTCGCGCGAACGCAACGTGATCAAGGATCATATAATTGCCCAGACCTCGTTCGGCCGCTTCGGGTTCAAAAAAGCTGTAAACCATGGACAATCCGTCAGCCAGTCGGTCGGAGAGGGCGACGGCGAGCAAGCGGTCTTCCTGCCCCGGTTCTTCCGGCGCCCAGTATTCAACAACCATCGTATCGACGGTCGTTTCTTCGACCATGGATGCATAGTCGAGGACGGTCATGTCCGACATTCCGCCATCGGCATGGCGACTGTCCAGATATCCGCGCAGCACAGAAAACTGTTCGCTGGTCGCCCTTGGCGGGCGCGGTCGGCGTGTCAAGTCTCCATTCTTGGTCAACATCCGCTTGCGCGATTTCGTCAACTTGAAATCATTGACAACAATCCGAACCGGGATGCAGGCGGCGCAACTCTCACAAGCCGGCAAATATATAATGTTCTGCGATCGGCGAAAACCGCGGCGCGTCAGGGTCGAGTTGACTTCGGCGGACATCTCGCCGCCAAGATAGGAGAAAATTTTGCGTTCTTTTCGCCCGATCAGATACGGGCATGGGGCGGGCGCAGTGATATAGAAATCACCCCCCTCCAGTCCAAATCGCCGCGCAAAATCTTCGTTACTCATGAAACGCGTCCTAACATGCGAATCTTAGCGGTCGATTATCCGAGCCGCAACGATCTGCGCTTAATCGAGTTTGCTACAATCCAAAATAAATTGGCGCGATTATCGTATAGGCCAGCCAAATGCACACGATCAGCGGCCCGCCGACGGTGATAAAGTCCCGGAATTTATAGTGTCCCGGCGTCATTACGAGCAAATTTGTCTGATAGGCGACCGGTGTGGCGAAAGAACAATTGGATCCGAATATCACCGTCAGGACAAGCGTGTGTTCATCAATGCCAATCTGATTGGCCGCGCTGACCGCGATGGGCGTAAAAAGAACCGCTGTTGCATTGTTAGAAAGAACGTTGGTCAGGGCGGCGCATATGGCGAATAGAGCGGACAAAAGGAAAACCGGACCAAACGCCGCCGCCATATCCGCAAGCCCGGCGCCGATCATCGCAGCGCCGCCGGTCCGCTCCAGTGCCGCCCCCATTGCCAGTGAAGCGCCGATCAGGAGGTAAATCCGCCGATCAATGGCGCGTGCGGCCTGCCTGACATTCAGGCATCCGCTCGCCACCATCATGGCCGCGCCCGTGATTGCTGACACTGCGATGGGTATTTGTCCGATCGCAGTCGCTGCGACGACGCCGGCGAAAATAAAACTGGCGATCCGCGCGTTACGTTGGTCCGGCAGGCCTTGCATCGACCATTCAAGCAACAGGATGTCGCGATCTGCGCGCAGCGCCCGAACATCATTGATGTCGCCAAGGATGAGCAGCACATCGCCGGCTTCCAGGCGAATGCTGTTCATTTGCGTCCGGATCATTCGCGAGCGCCGTTCGATCCCGAGGATCACGCAATTCGTTTGATAGTGGAAACCGATTTGCGCAATTGAACGTCCAATGAGGCGTGAACCGGGGGCGACGATCGCTTCAACCATCGTCAACTGCGAAGAGCGCTGAACCGGCGCATCTTCATCTTCTGTGAGATTGGCTTCGGAAACGAGCCCTTCCAAAATCTCCGGGTTGGATTTCAAAAGCGATGTAAGCGCAGATCGGGTCGCAGCGACGATAACAACATCGTCTTTCTTGAAACGGAAATCATCAAAGGGCGGCAGGATGGCGGCGTCACGTCTTTGAACCATCCGCACGGTGATATCCGGCAGGTCCGTGAACAAACCGGCGACCGGACCGCGCCCAATCAACGGGTGTCCCCGGCCGATCTGAATTTGGGCGATAAAGTGCTTTCCCTCGCGCTCATTCACGGCGGCCTGATTGGGGTTGGCGCGATCAGGCAGAAGCCATCGACCAAGCGTCATCATATAAAGAATACCGACCCCCGCCAGCATGAGCCCCATCGGCGTCAGTTCAAAAAAACCGATCTCGCCGCCGGACGTGGCGCGATAGGATTCCGCGGCCAACAGATTGGTCGAAGATCCAATCAAAGTTGTCATACCGCCAAAAATGGAGAGAAACGACAACGGCATCATAAATCTCGACGCTGCGACACGGCGTTGCTGCGCGATTGCCGCCATAATCGGGATAAACATAACAACGACAGGCGTGTTGTTGAGAAAGGCGCTGATCGCCATGATAAATAAGAATACGGATGCGATCACGATGCGCGGTCGGCTGTCATACAAGCGCAACAATCGTTCCGTCGGGTGCTCCAATGCGCCGGATTGGAACATGCCCTGACCGATAATCAGCAAACCAATAATTGCAAATAGCGCTGGGCTCGCAAACCCGGCGAGAAGGTCTTTTTCGTTAAGTGTTCGCCCGCCCGTGTCAGGGAGCGGAGACAAGGTGAATAAAATCAGGAGGGCGACAATGGCGCCGGCGGAAATGAGCTCAAGTGAAAAGCGATCAAGGGTGTAGAAAATGATTGTGACGCCAATGATCGCCAGCGTCGCCCACATTTGCCAAGGCGCTGCGAGGACTGTTTCCATTGTGCGAGACTTAGGCTAGCCCGAATTTGCAGTCGCATCGGGACGAAAATAAATAAGATTCTTTCATCCCATCTATTTTCCATGATTGCTGTCCGGCGTACAAGACATAATTTTATCAAGGCCTTATAGAAATGATCGGGCTAAAAAAGGGGCTGGGCGAGTATGGCGGATGAGTTCCGACCTTTAAAGGATGCGTTTGGACGTTTTGGGACTGGCGTCACGGTGGTGAGCTGTTGCGATCAAGACGGCGCTTTCGTGCTCATGACGGTGAACTCGTTTACGTCTGTATCGCTCGACCCGCCGTTGGTGCTCTGGTGTATCGAACGCCGGGCGTCGACTTTCTCATCATTTATGGCGGCCGAGAGTTATGGCGTTTCCATTCTGAAGGCGGAGCAGGAAGACCAGTCGGCGCGCTTTGCCGGCTATGCGCCTGATCCGCTGAAAGCGGGCGAATACGACATTTGGCGAACCGGCGCGCCAATTCTATCGTCGCGTTTGGCGGGCTTTGACTGCATCGTTGTTGATCGCCATCTCGCTGGCGACCACGTTATCCTTGTCGGTGAGGTCAAGCAATTTGATTGCACGTCTGGCGCTCCCTTGCTTTATTTCGCCAGTCAATATGTAACTGGTCCGAATACGGCTTAATCAATGCAGCAGAGGAGAAGCGAATTGTGAAAGTCGCCTTTCTAGGGCTCGGTGTTATGGGATTTCCCATGGCGGGCCATCTGGCCGCCGCCGGGCACGATGTTGTTGTCTATAACCGGACTGCCGCCAAAATGCAGGAGTGGACCGTATCGCATAAGGGGCAGGCGGCGGCATCGCCGGCAGATGCGGTACAACAAGCAGAGATTGTGTTCACCTGCTTGGGCGATGATCCGGATGTTCGATCGGTAATCGAAAGTGCAGCGCCGGCGTTCCAGAAGGGCGCTGTTATTGTCGACCACACGACAGCGTCGCCGAGCGTCGCTCGACGATTCCATCACGAGTTAGGGGAGATTGGCGTTGGCTTTGTCGATGCGCCTGTTTCCGGCGGCGAGGCGGGCGCAGTTAACGGCAAGCTCTCGGTGATGTGTGGCGGCGATGTTGCAGATGTTGAAAAAGCGAAGCCAGCGATGGAAGCGTATTCAGCGCGAATCGTTCACATTGGAAAATCCGGACACGGTCAGCTTTGCAAGGCGGTCAATCAGATCTGTATCGCCGGTCTGCTGCAGGGATTGTCTGAGGGCGTCCATTTTGCGGCGCGTGCGGATCTTGACATTGATCGTGTCCTGTCCGCGATCTCCGGCGGCGCCGCGCAAAGCTGGCAGATGGATAATCGGGCGAAAACGATGGCGGCCGACGAATTTGATTTCGGGTTCGCTGTGGACTGGATGCGCAAGGATTTGCGAATTGCTTTGGGCGAAGCGCGAGAGATCGGCGCGCGCCTGCCTGTTACGGCAATAGTTGATCAATTCTACGCTGACATTCAGGCTATGGACGGCGGGCGGTGGGATACGTCGAGCCTCTTGCGCCGATTAAAGGATGTTGACTGAGCGCGCGTGTTGCATCGCAGCACAGTCTTTCCGGGTTCTTCCCGACAGAGCTTTTCGCACAGATCGCATTTTCTGGTCGCCGGCGTGTTGACGCCGCCGCGGCGTCAAGTGTTATATAAGAGATGTAAGACTGTCGATTCGACTTAACCGTCCGATGCATAAAAAACGGAATCGGCCTAGGCGGACCCGTATAAAAACAGTCAGACGCGCGGTTGAACAAAGCAACTCCGTATTCCGCCATCGTTCCAGGGAGGGACCCCCATGAGAAACTCAGTACACTACAGACTCGCTGTGTCCATCGGCGCCATAATTGCGGCGTCCGGCGTCACGGCGGCGCAGGCCCAATTTGATGAGATCGTCGTCACCGCACAGAAAACAGAACAGAATCTGCAAGAAGTGCCGATTGCGCTTAGCGTGTTGCCAAGCGAGGCGATCGACAACAAATTTGGCAACAACATCGAAAATATTCAAACGCTCGTGCCGTCGGTCAGTTTCCGCAAAGGGTCAACCAATGCGAATTCTGCACTTTCAGTTCGCGGCATCGGTACGGTTTCATTTTCGCTCGCAGCAGAACCTGCGGTGTCGACGGTCGTTGACGGTGTCGTGCTAGGGCGATCTGGTCAGGCCTTCACCGACCTCTATGATATCGAACGCATCGAAGTCCTGCGCGGTCCGCAAGGCACGCTTTATGGCAAAAACGCACAGGCGGGTGTTCTGAATATCGTCACGAAAAAGCCTGGTGACGAATTAGAAGGCTATATCGACGCGTCCTATTTCGAAGATAATGAGTGGAAGGTTCGCGGCAAAATTTCCGGTCCGATTTCTGATACGGTGAGCGGCAGTATTGTTCTGACAAAATCAGAATTTGACGGCCATATCCGGAACGTCTTCAACAACGAAAAGGTCAATGGATACGACCGCTGGGGCCTGCGAGGCATGTTGCTCTTCGAGCCCAGCGATGATTTCAACGCGCTCTTTATCTATGAGCATGCTGAATCGGACGATGATTGCTGCGCTGATTTGGAAGTCTTGCCCAATGGTCGGAATGCCGGTTCGATCGCAGCGCCAAATAGCGCAGGCATTGTAGATGGAGTCGCGGATCTTGATCTTGATCAGCGATTGGTGGATCACGACCTCGTCACCCAAACGATCGATACCAATGACTCATTTTCACTTGAGCTGAACAAGGACTTCCTGAACGGTCATACCTTCACGTCGATAACTGCCTATCGAAACTGGGAGAACACGGAAATTCGTGAGGGTGATTTTACATCCGTAGGCGGATCAACGTCTGACCCGGTCTTTGACGCGCCATTTCTGCTCCACGATGACGGTACGCGGGAATGGAGTCAGATTACGCAGGAGTTGCGGATTCAGTCTCCACAAGATCAACGTTTGCGCTATTTGATTGGCGGATATTACCTGAGCCTGGACGCCGAAGCTGACTTTACGCGTCTCGCCAGCTGTCAAAACAATAGCGGACAAAACGACGATATCCTCGCCGCCAATCCGGGAATAACGTGTAACGCCGACGATCTTGTCTCCGCGACCGGCTTTTTCGACAATAGCTTCGATAACTGGGCGATCTTCGGTCAGGCCGATTTCGACATTATCGATGGTCTAAGCGTTCTTTTTGGCGCGCGTTACACAAGTGATAATGTTGAATTTGTCTATACACGGCGGAATAATGATGAATTCGGCAGGCAGGGAGTTGGCGTCCGCCCGTCCGCGCCGAACAGTCAGTTTAGCGAAGCGTCTGGCGGATTTGATAATACGTTCTCAGGAGAAGTTGATGAAGACAACTTCTCGATCAAAGCCGGCGCCCGCGCATCGATCGGCGCCTTGCTCGCCGGTGGTGAGAATTACGGTGATGTCTATTTCACCTATAGCCAGGGATATAAAGGCCCGGGCTTCAATACATTCTATAATATGGGTACGAATGACACGCTGCCGATCGCCCCGGAGGAAAGTGACTCCTATGAAGTTGGCTACAAATTCAATGCCGGCTCAGTGGTATTCAATGTAGCGGCGTATACGGCGGAAATTGACGGTTTCCAGGCCAACAATTTTGATAATTCGACCGGCGTTACGATTACGCGCTTGACAAATGCGGGCACCGTTGAAACTAGAGGGATCGAGATTGACGCGATCTGGTCGCCAATCGACAATCTGACATTCACAGGATCTATTGCGCTTAACGATGCAGAGATCAAAGAGTTCAATTGTCCGGTCGATCCGACGACGGGGTCGCCTCCGGCTGACTGTACCGACCGGTCCGGTCTCGATCTCTTTTTCTCACCTGA
>JBCDAD010000060.1:0-11687 GCA_039186325.1 Pseudomonadota bacterium
AAACGAACCTCTGCTTCGAGAAGCATTCCAATTATCTGTTCAGGCTTAAATCGTTTCCGGCTCATTCTCTTCTCCTTCAAGCTACGAATTAAGCCAGATTCTCTCCCTCATGCCGGAACACTTTTTCCAACCCAGGTCAGGCGCATTCTCAAGTGAGAATGGGCTTGTTTGAATTGGTCGGCGTCGCTCCATAACACGTTCGTATGGACGCACCGCGCCCGCCATGCTTTTGCAGTAGCCAAAGCCGCGTTTACCGCGCACTTCGATGACGAGGATGGTTTCATCCGTTTCCTCATCTTCGACAATTTCTATATCGCGATGCTCAATATTATAGGCTTCATCCGGGCGCAGTCCCGTATTCGCCATGAAGAGAACAAAGTCGTGTAAGTCCTCTGCGTGAAAACGGTGCCGTCCGTTCTCCAGACTTTTTGGGTAGTTCCGTGTTGCTGTATAGAGTTGCTTATATTCTTGCGGGCTGAACCAAGGCCGGGCAATCACTTTAGATTGCGCTCGGTAGGGCATCGATAAATCTGGTAAGTGATGAATCCAGGTTTGCCGAATTGCTGCTTTCAAGACCTGACGCAGCGTCACGACTTCATCATGCATGGTGCTGCGCGAAGGAGCTTTCCATTCGCGTTTATTACTTTCTTCCCAGTTATCTGGTTTGTGCATCCGGTGGATACGGTATTCCTGAACTTTTCCTGCGGTGATCTGGGATAAGCCAAGATTGCCAAAGAATGGTTCGAGGTGAAGTCTGATCCGAGCTTTGTGGCCTTCCACCCAACGTGGGCTGCGATGGCCTTCGGTGATGATTTCGTATTCGTTGATGAAACATTTGGCGGCGTCTTTGAACGTCTTTTCATTGAGCTTCTCGCCGCGCAGCTTTTTGCCGTGAAGCGTCAAATACCAGTCCTCAGCGAACTCTTTTGCTTGCGCTAATCCTTCCAGCTTTGTGCTGGATCGATGATTGCGACCGTCCAAATAGGTCGAGCATTGCCAGAAGCGTGACCGGCCACGCTTATAAAGATGTAGTTTTCCGCCAAATAACTCGTGTTTCGCCATTGTTCTCCATGTTAGAGCCGAACCCCTAAAAGTGTGTAAGCAATGTGTAAGGGTAATTTACACACTTTTCGACGCCAACACGGTCATGCGGTCGTATGAAAGATCAATGATTTCAGGGGTTTAGTTGGGTGCGGGGAGAGGATTTGAACCTCTGACCTTCAGGTTATGAGCCTGACGAGCTACCGGGCTGCTCCACCCCGCGCCAACATATGCCGAAAGACCTGCCTTTTGAGACCGCGTTTCGACGAAGGAGCGGATATAGCGAAAGGACCGGACGACTGCAAGTGCGTGATCGGCCTTTTTATGCGGTTGCGGGCAGGTCAGCTGCGGTCTCCTCAACGAGCAGCTTGACGACAGATTGAAACGCCTCAGGCTCGTCAGCGCCAGCTTTCACGGCGTCGCCAAATGTCGCCAATTGGCGGCACGCGCTGGTGCCTCTCGCCAGGATGGTGCGCGCATGTTGGACTTCATTAACGCAGCCGAGCGCCTCTGCATCCTCGCGAATATGGGAAATAAGTTCTTCAATAAGCGCCGCGAATGGCAGGCACTCGCCGCGACCCAGATCAATCATGCTCTTGGTGACACCATAGCGCTGCGCGCGCCAGCGGTTTTCCTCCAGCATCATCCGCGGATAGATCCGCCAGCGCATGTTTTTGAGGCGCAAACGTGCAAGCATCCGTAATAAAGACTGATAAAACGCAGCGATGCAAAGCGCGTCTTCAAGCCGCGTACAAACGTCCGTGATACGCATTTCAAGCGTTGGAAAGCGCGCGCTCGGACGCATGTCCCACCATATCTTCGATGAGTCTTCCATAATGCCGGCGTCGATGAGGCGTTCAACGGCGCGGGAATATTCAGACCAGCTCTCATATCGATCCGGAATGCCGGTGCGCGGCATGGAGTCGAAAATGCTTAAGCGGGAGCATTTCATGCGCATATCGTGGCCGCGCCAGAATGGCGATGATGTGGACAGCGCAAGAAGGTGCGGCAGGAAGTATCGCATCTGGTTCATCAGATCGATCCGATGATCTTCGTTCTCGATACCGGCATGGACATGCATCCCGCAGATAAGCATCCGGCGAATGGCGCCGCCCATATCGGTATCAAGGGAATCGTAACGGGCGCCTTCAGTGTGTTTTTGTGCGCCCCAGTTTGCAAAAGGATGCGTCGAAGCCGCCATCAAGGCCATGCCGTATTTTTCAGCCGTTCGAATCAGCGTTGAGCGTAAAGCCGTCAGGTGCGTACGTGCTTCTGCGATATTGGCGCAAACAGGCGTGCCGATTTCGACCTGGCATTTCAGAAATTCCGGCGTGACCCGCTCGCCCAACCGATCTTTGCATTCAGCCATAAAATCAGGAGACGGATCAGACACCAGATCGCCGGTTTCTGGTTGAACCAGTAGATATTCCTCTTCAATGCCGAGGGTCAGGGCTGGAAGCATCAGAAGGTCCCTCCAATGTCACTGCATTATCTGAAATAGCGCGCAACAAAACATTACTGATCGTGGATACGCCGTCAGGTGAATTGATCAGGTCCTGACGCACTTCGAAAGTGAGGTGGCGCAGATCGCGCGGGCCGATATGCCGGTCGATTGTATAATTGAAGACGCGTGCGTCATACGGTTCGTTATCGCCAATGCAATACTCCGTATCACGACGTAAATGCGCAATAACGTTTTGCGCGCTCGCCGGATCTTCACGCCATAGCAGACCAATATGCCAGGGCCGGTCCGTCAATTCGCCGATTAACCGCGGTGAAAAAGAATGCACCGAAACGACCATTGGCGGAGAAGCGAACTCATCCTCCAACAGTTGATTGAGCGCCGCATGGTAAGGGTTATGAAAGCGCTCGATACGCTGTGTGCGGCCGGCGGTTGTCAATTTTTCATTGCCCGGGATGGGGATCTGGTCGCTGACTTCCGGGATTACGTCATGGGCTTTTAAATCTCTGTTCGGATCAATCAGCAATCGGGAAAAAAGGGCGCCGAAATAGACGCCGCCCAAGGATTTCGCCAGAGAGCGTCCAACGCCTTTCGCGCCAATATCCCATGCAATGTGGGTTTCCAGAATGTCTGCAGGCAGCCCTAAATTCGCGTAAGGGGCGGGGATCTGATTGCTCGCATGGTCGACAATGATCAGATAGGGCTGGGCCCCAAATCGTTCGATTTCATATGTTGGCATGTGCGTCATTCGCCCGAAAGGCTAGCACAAGGGGGCAATGGCGCAAATTTGTAGATCTTGCGGAATTATTGGATGATCATGCCGGCGTCTGAAACAACAAAGCAGTTCTGCTCCTTTGTTTTCAGCGTTTCGCAGGCCGCGACCGCTTCGATCTCCGTCAATTGAGAGAACCGCGCCCGGTAAACCACTGCGCCGTCAAGCAATTGCGTGGGTAAAACAGTCCGACGTCGTTCCATTAACCCACCTGAAAACGCGGCGGTCTCAAGCTCTTTCTGGGCGAGCGCCTTGGTGGTGTACGCGCCAATCTGGATCGACCAGTTTTCACGGCCCTTTTCGAAATCACCCTGGCCAACCATGCCGTCGTCATTTGGAGACAAAGAGGCGATCCGGGCGATCTGGATCTCATTGAGATCGTCAGAGTCCGCTGCCGCTATGAGGGCGCCGATGGAGTCGATGGGGGTCGCATTTGGCGCGCCGTCGCGGGAAAGGCCGCTGGCGGCGACAGCAATTTCCTGCCGGAGCGCATCGCTATCGGAAAGGGTCGGCGCTGCGTCTAACTGGGCGACGAATGTTGTCGGTTTGATTCGCGGCGCCGGCTGCGTTTCCAGGTTCGCCAGCAGGGTTGGCTTCATGCGCGGCGACGGTTTGTTCCGGTGTAGCGCGGCGACAAGATTTGGATTGGACTTAAGGCGCGCATATCCCTTCGTCAGAATATCGCGCATATGGCGATCGCGCGTGGACGAAGAACGCCCGCCTAATACAATGCCAATCAAGCGGTCGCCATTGCGATCAACTGTTGTGGCCAGGTTGAAGCCGGAACGGCGGGTATAGCCTGTTTTCAAACCGGTGGCGCCATCGAAATTGCGCACCAGAGAATTATGGGTGCGATAGGTGCGACCGTTCCAGGTGAATGATTTCTCGGAGAAATAATGAAAATATTGCGGGAAATCCTGGCTGACACGCTGGGCGAGCGTGGCCATGTCCCGGGCGGTGGTCACCATGCGCGAATTCGGCAGTCCGGAGGCGTTGCGGAAGGTCGTGCGGCGCATGCCCATTTTGCGCGCTTTAGAGGTCATTTTCTGTGCAAAACGCCATTCGGTACCGGCGATTTTTTCTGCGACGACGACCGCGACATCATTGGCGGATTTTACCGAAAGCGCTTTGATTGCATCTTCAACGGTGATGGTGGAGCCCGCTTTCAGGCCCAGTTTTGACGGCGGCTGCCCCGCGGCTGTTTTCGAGACCTTGAGCTTGGACTGCAGGGTCAGGCGGCCGGCTTCCAGCTCCTCAAACAGAAGGTAGAGCGTCATCATTTTTGTGAGGGACGCCGGATATCGTTTCGCCGTTGAATACCGGTCAAACAGAACATCGCCGGAATCAGCGTGAATCACAAATGCCGCATATTTTGAGTTGGCTTGCGCAGGGGAGGCTCCAGCGATGCAAAGGCATCCTACGGCAGCTAGCAACAGTACGCGACTAAAGAGCAAGCTCATGCGTTCGACCCTCGCCTATTCCTAAACGCTTTTCAATGTATCGAGAGACGCCGCCCCCAATTTTGGCGATCACTTTTCCAATTTTTCGGCCGCCCGATACGCTGAACCGCTGATAAACCAGAATGAAGCAAACGCCATGCCGTCCCGCCAGACGACAGCACCCATTCTGATTCGCCGAGGTAAATGGAAAGTTAACGAAGGCTTTACCATTGTTGTCGAAATCATTTTTGTGCATCGCAAAATACCGCTTGACCCAAATTCGCGGACTAATTATGTTGCATTGCACAAAACGTATTGCGAGTGCGTACTCGCTTCGAGACAACCGGTTCCGTTCCGGGATGGAACGGCATTAAAGGGAGGCCGAAATGGCAACCGCGGAAAAGACAAATTTTGCTGAGCAAGCAACGGACGCCTTTGAATCTATTATGAATTTTAGCCCTGATACATTCAAACAGGGATACGAGAAATTCGCCGAAAACGTCACCGCGTTTTCCGATATTCACAAAGAGTCGTTTGAAGCACTGGTAGCAGCCAACAAGGCCTATGTGAGCGGGCTGGAACAGTTGATGACGGAACAGTCCGCTTTTTTGAAGGACACCTTTGAAGATTACGCATCAAACGCCAAAAGCATGACCGCAGCCGGGGGCGTTCAAAATGCGCTTGAGACGAATTCGGAATTCGTTCGCACGCGCACCGAAAAAAACATGAAGCAAGCGAGCAAGATCGCCGAAATCTGCATGACGGCGACCCAAGAGACCGTCGCCCCATTGTCTGAGCGCTACAGCGAGCTTGTTGAGAAAATTCAGTCTTACCGTCCGTAATCAACGACTGAACATTGTCGCGTATTGAAGGCCCGGTGCGTATCGCCGGGCCTTTTCTATGCCGACAGGTAATATTAACTGCAACGCACAGGCATTTGCGTCTTTTCAACCATGATGGGCTACCTATTTAACTAAAGTCGCGGCTGACGTACGGTTCGTGACACCAAAGATCATATGAATGGCGTGAATGGCTGAAGACGACGAAAATCAAGGGCAAGACAATGACGACGCCGGATTTGGCGTGGGCGTTGTCTCCAAGACTTCGCCCAAAACCAAACGACCTTCGCTCTACAAGGTCCTTTTGCTCAACGATGATTACACGCCGCAGGAATTTGTGGTCTGGTTACTCCAGGCGGTGTTCAAAAAAGACCCGGAAGACGCCATGCGCATCATGCTGCACGTCCACCAGAACGGTGTGGGTATTTGCGGCGTCTACACGTACGAGATCGCAGAAACCAAGGTTGCGCAGGTGATGGAGTTGTCACGCCGCAACCAGCATCCGCTCCAATGCACTATGGAAAGAGAGTAAATTTTGGCGTCCTTCTCAAGACATCTCGATGAAGCACTGCACCGGGCGATCGCACTCGCGACGGAACGCGAGCACGAACTGGCGACACTTGAACATTTATTGCTCGCATTGACGGATGATCGCGACGCGGCGGCTGTGATGCGCGCATGCAATGTCGATGTCGAGGTTCTGCGCCGAAATCTCTACGAATATATCGAGAACGAACTCAGCAATCTGAAACTCGATGAAAATGAACAGGCCAAACCGACGGCCAGCTTTCAACGGGTTATTCAGCGCGCGGTCATTCACGTTCAGTCGTCGGGCAGAGAGGAGGTCACGGGCGCAAATGTTCTGGTCGCTCTCTTTGCAGAGCGCGAATCACACGCGGCGCATTTCCTTCAGGCGCAGGACATGACCCGTTTCGATGCGGTCAATTATATTTCACATGGGCTGGCCAAGCGTAACGGCGAACAAACCTCGCGGCCGGTTCGCGGCGCCAGCCAAAATGATGAGAGTGAACCGAACGCAAAAGGCGAGGACGCGCTTGAGGCCTATTGCGTTGATTTGAACGCTAAAGCGCGGGCTGGAAAAATCGATCCGCTGATCGGCCGGGAAGCGGAAATCGAACGCTCCATACAGGTGTTGTGCCGAAGGCGAAAAAATAACCCCTTGCTGGTCGGCGATCCAGGCGTTGGCAAAACAGCCATCGCAGAAGGCCTCGCCCGCAAAATTGTTGATGAAGACGTTCCTGAAGTCCTCGACAGCGCTACAATTTTCGCCCTCGATATGGGCGCGCTGCTGGCGGGCACGCGATATCGCGGGGATTTTGAAGAGCGCATCAAATCCGTGCTGAAAGAACTGGAAGAGCACGAAGATGCGATCCTTTTTATTGATGAGATCCACACGGTCATCGGCGCCGGCGCCACATCGGGCGGGGCGATGGATGCGTCCAACCTTCTGAAACCCGCGCTGCAGTCCGGTTCGCTGCGCTGTATGGGGTCGACTACGTATAAAGAATATCGGCAGCATTTTGAAAAGGATCGCGCCCTGGCGCGACGCTTCCAGAAGATCGATGTTGTCGAGCCGAGTAAGGCGGACACGATCAAGATTCTTGACGGGTTGAAGCCGTATTTTGAAGAGCACCATAAAGTTCGGTATACAGACGAAGCAATTGAGTCGGCGGCGGAGCTTTCGTCGAAATATATGACGGACCGTAAACTGCCGGATAAAGCCATAGACGTCATCGATGAGGCCGGCGCTCGGCAGATGCTGTTCGCCGCTGACAAACGAAAATCTGTCATCGACACAACGGAGATTGAGGAAGTCGTCGCCAAAATGGCGCGCATCCCGCCGAAATCCGTCTCGAAGACCGATACGGAGCGCCTGCAAAAATTGGGAGAAGACCTGCGCCGCGTCGTCTTCGGCCAGGATGAGGCGATCGATCAACTGGCCGCCGCGATTAAACTGTCCCGCGCCGGATTACGCGAACCGGATAAACCCATCGGGTCCTATTTATTCGCCGGCCCCACGGGCGTCGGCAAAACAGAAGTCGCCAAGCAATTGGGGCTCGCGCTCGGCGTGGAACTCGTGCGCTTCGATATGTCTGAATATATGGAACGCCATACGGTATCACGCCTGATCGGTGCGCCGCCCGGCTATGTCGGATTTGATCAGGGCGGTCTGTTGACGGACGCAATCGATCAGCACCCCCATTCGGTGTTGCTGCTAGACGAAATCGAAAAAGCCCATCCGGAGATTTTCAACATTCTCCTGCAGGTCATGGATAATGGCTCCCTTACTGACTCAAATGGCCGCAAGGTCGATTTCCGTAATGTCATAATCATCATGACCACGAATGCCGGGGCCGCTGATGCCGCGAAATTTGCGATTGGTTTTGCCGGCGGTAAGAAAACTGACGAGACGGAAGCTGCGATCCAGCGTATGTTTTCACCTGAGTTCCGAAACCGTCTTGATGCGACCATTCAGTTCGCCGGTCTGTCGCCGGCGATCATCGACCGGATCGTCGAGAAATTTGTGCTTCAGCTGGAGGCGCAATTGGCTGATCGCAGCGTGACCTTCGAATTGACGCCCGGGGCGACAACGTGGCTGGCGGAAAAAGGGTTTGATGACGAGATGGGCGCCCGTCCGCTGGCCCGGGTCATTCAGGAGCATGTGAAAAAACCGATCGCTGACGAAATTCTGTTCGGTCAGCTAAAACACGGTGGTATCGTCAAGGTTCTTGTGGATGCTGATGATCCCGCAAAGCTTGCTTTTGAATATATTCCTGATCCGGACGGCGAAAAACCAAAAGATTCTGGCGACGGCGCGTCGGTGCCTGCGCTCGTCGAATAATAGGCCTATCGCGCCGTTACGGCGACACGCATGCGAATCGATTGGCGCTCGCCGGGCGCTAATCGGTCGGCCCCGAATTTTCCAGGCAACTGCGTAATCGGCTCAAGACAAAAATATTCGTCATCTGCGGGGGCGAAGAGATGTTTATGCACGGCCATTGACGATACGGTTATTTCGCAACTGCGTTGCGTGATGGTTGCAATGGGCGCGCAGGCGCAAAGCGTCTCATCAACGGACCGTTGCGGCAGCGGGCGTTCTTCATCAAACGTGAGTTCCGGGGGCGTCGTCGTCAGAGGTCCGTCTGGCGGGCGCCAACAGCGTTTCGCGTTCAATTTTAGCCTTGTGTCCGCTGTTCGGGGAAAGAAAGGATGGATACCGAGCCCAAACGGCATGGGGTCGTTATCTGAATTCCTGATAGAGAGTTCGATTTCAAAGGCCTCGCTTGACGCCCGGAAACGAAGACCACCTGTAAAAGCCCATGGGAATTTGTTTGGCGACGGACGGTGTTTAAACGACAATTCAGCGGCGGCTGGCGCAATTTCTGCGACATTCCATGGCGTTACCCACCCATGGCCGTGAAGCGGATAATCAGGTTCGGCGACCGGGCAGGTTAGAGCAATCGCGTAACGCGAATCGGCCCGGTCTAATTCACCGGATAGGCGGCCAAACCAAGGAATACAGAAATAGCAGGCGGCCGCCCGCGGATCAGCAGCGAGCGATGAGAGTGTTTCAGCGGGGCGAAAAATGTCCGATTGGCGCCAACGCAGCCGCGTGATCGCCCCGCCCAATTCAGGCGCAATTGAACAACGCCAATCGCTGGCGGCGATTTCAATCGTGCTAAAATCATCCATAACACATGACCGCGATTATTGACCCCCGGAATATAATCGGGAACTTTATCCTGAATGAGCGGTACAGAGACATCTTACGAAACAGACGGATACGCATTGGTTCCCCAGGCGGCGCCGGCGGCGCTCGCGGCCACACTGCTTGGCGTCATTCAAAAAGACATGCATGCCTCGCCGAAGGTTCTCAACAGCTTTTTATCGAAGCCGCAAATCAACGCTAAGCCAGCCTATGAATTTTATGGTTATCGCCATCCAGTCGTGATGGGATTTCATTGGGGCATGACGTCAAGAATTTCTGCATTGACCGGGAAAACGCTGTCTCCGACATACGCGTTCTTCCGTGTCTATCAAAAAGGCGATATCTGCCACGTACATTCTGACCGGCAAGCTTGCGAGCATTCGTTTTCCCTTGCGCTCGCTTATTCAGACGAGATTGTCTGGCCGTTTGAGATTGGCGCAGACGCGCATTCCTTCGATGAGGGACTGAAGGTGATGGCGTCTGTTGATTTCGGCGAAAAGTCCTCCCGCCCTGTTTCCCTGAACGCAGGCGACGCCATTTTGTACCAGGGATGCAATTATCGCCATGGACGCACAACACCAAATCCGAATCGGTGGTCCGCCCATCTTTTCTTGCATTGGGTGGATGTGGATGGCCCGTTCAGTGCGTTCGCTTTTGATGGGCACAAGCTACCGTCGATGCGCGATTTCCAGTTCCCGGCATAAAAAAAAGACCGCCGCTTCAGGGAGGGGGCGGCGGTCTCTCAGTGGGCGCACTCTTTTTCGGGGGAGGACAAGGAGTGCGCTTATGATCGTGATACGAACTAGGCGGATGGGTGGATGAGATCCGCCGCTGACCAGAGTTTCGAGAACTGTTCACAATGGATCAGGATCGATTCGAACGCTGTCAGATCCGTGCCGGCCGGAATTTCATAAACCTGTCCGCCGGAATTGCTGGTGAGCGGCGCGACCAGCACGGAGCCATCCGTCGCATTGCGGCCATTTGCATCACCGGCGCTGCGGGGGGAAAGAAAGATTTTGAGGTCAGGCGCGTTGCGAGTGCGAAAATCGTCGCTCAAGCGAACATAAGTTACGCCATTTTCTTCGTAAATTGACCACTCACCGGAAACCCGGAAGCTCTTTTTTGTCCAGTCGCCTGAGTAAAGGACTTCTGCGCCAGCTTTTGTGTCGACCATCGCGGCGCCGTCATCTTGTGCATAAACAGGTGCGGTTACGGCCGCTACCGACAGCGCCAGAGCGGTGAATGCGCCAAAGAAAATTGATTTTATCGTCATTTTTGCGTCTCCGGTTGAATTCTTATCAGCGCCCCAGCGGCGCCGGTGAGGAGGACATAGGCCGACCCTGTCATCACGCGCAAAACACGAGGGCGAGAGCCCATTAACGAACGCGTGATCAGTTCCGCCTGCCTTTACAGCGCGGAGCGTATCCTGGCGGCGACCGGTTCCAAAATCTCAGCGCCAACCGGACCGCCCGATGCATGGGCGCCTAACGGCGCGCCGCCATAAATGGGGATCACATGAAAATGGAGATGGAAGACCGTTTGGCCGGCCGGCGCGCCATTGAATTGTGCGACGCGTATGCCGTCCGGAGCCAGCCCCTTTGCGACGGCTCTGACTATATTTTGGGTCGTTAAGGTGAGACGGGAGAGCGCATCAGCGTCAATGGTCAACAGATTGGTCGCCGTTGATGATTTGTGCACGACGAGACAATGGCCTTCGCTTTGTGGAAAGACATCCATAAAACACAAGATGTCGTCGTCTTCAAACACCTTGGTGCAGGGCATCTCACGGCGAATAATCTTTGCAAAGATATTATCCGGATCATACTGCGCGTCGAGGCTCATTCCTTGGGCTCCTCATCGTCCAGTGCTGCAGCGCCGGATTGGGCGGCTGATAACAGCCGTAGCGCTTCGGCCTCTTGTTCGTCGGGAACAGCGATCCGCACGCCCCCTGGCATCGGCAGAACTGAATTGATGGCGCCGTCAAGCAATTCGGCGTCGACGCCATGTGCATTCAGATAACTGATGATAATGTCCGCCTCTTGCGGATTGCGGATGCGTTTTATGACTTTCATGTCGAATTATTCTTTCGATAGGGTGTGTAGGCTTTTAAAGCGTCGATGTCCGCGTCTGTTTGCCGTCGTTCGGCGGCGAGATAATTTTTGATGGCATCTCGAAATGATGGGTCTCTGATCCAATGGGCCGATTGCGTAGCGACGGGTTCATAACCGCGGGCGAGCTTATGATCGCCTTGGGCGCCGGCTTCGACGCGGGCCAGCCCTTCAGTGATCGCATAGTCAATGGCGCAATGATAACACAATTCAAAATGCAGGAACGGAACGGACTCAGTGCATCCCCAGTACCGGCCATAAAGCGTATCGCCGCCGATAAAATTTAGCGCCCCGGC
>JBCDAD010000061.1:0-11457 GCA_039186325.1 Pseudomonadota bacterium
AGGCGCTGGCGTGGGAAAATCTTCACTTCTGGCCATGATCGCAAAAAATATGGAATGCGACGTCGCGATTATCGCTTTAGTCGGTGAGCGTGGCCGTGAGGTGCGTGAGTTTGTGGAAGATCATTTGGGCGCTGACGGCCTTTCAAGGTCGATCGTCATTGCTGAAACAGCTGACGCGCCGGCAATGATGCGCCGAGAGGTCGGTTACCTTGCGCATACGCTTGCGGAGCATTTCCGCGACAATGGCGCGCACGTATTGTGCTTGATGGATTCAATTACGCGTATTGCTATTGCGCAACGGGAAATTGGCCTGGCCGCTGGGGAGCCGCCGACGGCAAAAGGTTACACGCCCTCTGTATTCTCAACTCTGTCAGCACTTATCGAGCGATCCGGGCCAGGTTCAGATGGGCCGCAACCCGGTTTCATTACGGCAATATACTCGGTTCTGGTTGAAGGTGATGACATCGATGAGCCGGTTGCTGACGCCGCGCGCTCAATACTTGACGGACACATCGTATTGGATCGCACGCTTGCTCAGTCAGGGCAGTTTCCACCGATTGACATACAACGCTCTGTGAGTCGCACGGCGAGCGCAGCATCAACTCCTGACGAACTGAAGACTTCTAACCGCGCCAGAAAACTGGCCGCGATATACGAAAACACGCGCGAATTGGTCCGGATAGGCGCCTATAAGGCTGGCTCTGACCCGGAAACCGATAGAGCGATTGCGTTTTACCCGCGGCTTGCGGCGCTTCTCACGCAATCAATCAATCAGTGTGCAGACCCTACGTCCGCATTCTTGGCGTTGGACGAGATCATCAAAGAAGTTGAAATGGCTTATGAATAATTCACTAGGCCTGAATTCGGTCGAAAAACTGCTGCGACTGGCGCAGCAAAGAGAAGATCAGATGCGGGCGCAACTGGCCTCACTGAGGCAAAATCTCGATGAAATCAGGGGAGCGCTTAGAACAATCGACATTGCCGTTGAGAGTGAAAAGCCAAGCGTCCAAGATGTTTCAGCATTCGCTCGTTTTGTGGAAACCTCAAGAGAAAAGCGAAGGCTGTTAAACACGAAAATATCCGAGCTCGCCGGCGCCGAAAACGCACTTCTCGACGCGTTGTATGCATCATTTGTCGAAAGCAAAAAACTCGAGCAATTGCGAGAATTACATACCAAGTCAGCGCAACGCGACTGTCGAATGCGTGAGCAGCGCCTGAGCGAAGAATTGTTCACGCAGTCTAGGGCTCTTACTCAAGCAGGTGGGACAATGCCTGCGCGATTTCGCGGTTCATAAAAACCTGGGGAAAGGAACATAAAGTGAATATAAAGGCATATGTTTTCTTTTTGTTCCATTCTTGGTCCGAAATGCTCGAAAAAATTCACATATCCGCCCATTCTCCTTTGACGATCCAAGAAATTCCATATAATTCCATCTTAACCCAAAATTTACCGGGTGAGGGCGGGCTCATTATTGGCGCTTGCGGCGGAGGACAGCATTATGCGGCGCGGGGCCGAGGCCCGATTTTTCGGGTCCTTTGTCAATAAGATTGATGCGAAGGGCAGGTTAGCGACGCCGGCCACGTTCCGGCGCGCCATCGATCTGGAACGCGACGCCACAATCTATTGCATCCCATCATCCAGCGAACCGTGCATCGAATGCGGCGGCATTGAGTATATCGACCATCTGACGCGGATGATCGACCAACTCGATCCGTACTCCGATCAACGCACTAATTTGGAACGCGCAATGGCGTCGCAAATGACGCCTCTGTCCGTCGACCGCGAGGGCCGAATAATACTACCGGACGGTTTGATCGAGCATGCTTTCCTGGATGGGCGCGCCCTTTTTGCCGGGCATATCCGTTCTTTCCAAATTTGGAATCCGGACAACTTTGAAGGCGTTCTCAAGGACGCACGTAAAGTCGCTGCTGAAGCCAAACAAACACTGCGTAATCCTGTTGTGGCGAGTGTCGGATGACCGGTGCGCAAAAGCATATTCCTGTCTTACTACCGGAAGTTCTGGCGGCATTGGAGCCGAAAGACGGAGAGACGCACATAGATGCGACTTTTGGCGCTGGCGGCTACTCAGAAGCAATTCTTGAAACAGCCGATTGCAAGGTTATCGCATTTGATCGTGATCCAAACGCCGCAATTCAGGGACAGATTTTCTCGGACCGGTATGGGGACCGTTTCGTCTTCGTTGCTCGGCCATTCTCGGAAATAAAAGAAGCGCTTTCGGCGCTTGACGTAGATGACATTGACGGGGCTGTATTCGATCTCGGCGTGTCTTCCATGCAGCTCGACGAGGCTGCCCGAGGGTTCTCTTTTTCAAAAGACGGCGCGCTATCGATGCGCATGGATGATGGGCGACCCAATGCGGCTGATGTTGTTGCCGGGGCTGAATTCGAAACCTTGAAAAAAATTTTCAGGGTGTTTGGCGAAGAAAAGAATGCGCATACTATTGCAAAGGCGATTGAGAATGCGCGCAAGACTGAAAAAATTGAGAGCACGCTTGCGCTTGCGCGCATAGTCGAAGCGGCTAGCCCGAATAAGGTTTCACGCATTCATCCGGCCACGCGCGTATTTCAGGCGCTTCGCATATTCATCAATGATGAATTACAACAATTAGCAGAGGGCTTGCATGCATCCGAAGATTGCATGCGAGAAGGTGGCCGTCTTGTTGTGGTGACGTTCCATTCATTGGAAGATCGCATTGCTAAACGTTTTTTTTCAATACGAAGTCGCTCTCGCCGCCCAGTGTCGCGGTTTGCGCCGCCGGCGCCAGGCGAAATTCCCACATTCAACCCGTCACGTTTGAATGCGATTGCGCCGACCGACAGTGAAGTAGCGGCCAATCCGCGATCTCGGTCTGCAAAATTACGCTCCGCAGTCAGACGTAAAGGAGCCCGCGCAGCTACGGACTTCGCAGAGCTGGGTGTCCCCACTTACAATTTTTCTCAGTATCTTAAAGGGAGTGCATGATGCTTCGAATTACGACGTTTTTTCTGTGCCTTTTGCTCGCCGGAGCAGCTGCTGGGAGATATAAAGCAGAGGGGTCTGTTGTTGAGGCGCGAAAGGAGCTGCGCAGAATAGAAGCTGAAAAAGTCGACGAAACGCACCGTATACAGATTTTAAAAGCTGAGATTGCCTATCTTGAAAACCCAGATCGCCTTCAAAAAATAGCGGATGCGCGAACAAAGCTTTCCGTGACAGCGCGCGATCAGATTTACTCCAGCGAACAGTTGGCGGCCTCTTTAGGCGGCGATAGTGAGCGAGACGATGAGAAGGTTCATCCCATGTCCGTTCCATCGTCTGGCGCGCTGGCGATGGCTGAACCGTCGGGCGTTCGACGTGAGTAAATCGGTTTTGTTTCCCAAACTGTGGCGCCGTCGAAAAAAGCCGCAAGCTTATCTTATTAGCGAAGCCGCGCCTCAATCCGCGACACAGGTTGGCGCTCGGGTAATAGCGGGCGGAGCACACAAAAAAAGACTGATGCGTGCTCGCCAACGTATCGTCATCTGCGCCACCGCGTTCTCATTCGTGTTTGCAGGATTGGCCGTCAGGACAGCGTTTGTGTCATTTGGCGGAATTGTCGACCCTGCATTTCTTGCAAGTGATTCAAGTGCGCACGCTCTTCTGCCAGAGATTTTCGACCGGAATGGTTCGCTACTGGCGACAAACCTTCCTGTTCAGACATTGGAGATTGCCGGGCGTGATACCTGGGACGTTAGCGAAACGGTTGCGGGCCTGGCGTCCGTTGTGCCCGATTTAGATACGAATGACTTAGCCAACAAACTCGTTGCCAAACGCTATGTCGAGGTTGCTTCCGAGATTTCCCCGCAGCAACGCCGCGCTTTGTTTGAGCTTGGATTGCCGGGCGTTCAATTTGCAACACGCCAGCAACGCTTTTATCCGCAGGCGGACCTTGCTGCTCATCTTATCGGCCATGGCGAGCCGGGCAAGGGCGGCGTGATGGGGCTCGAAAGATATCTAACTGCCAATCATCGTTCCGAAGGTGTCTACCTTAGTATCGACATGCGGGTACAACAAACGCTTGAAGATGAACTCGGTAAGGCGCTCGCGAAGTTTAAGGCGAAAGCCGCCTGGGGTGGTGTGATAAAGGCGGATACGGGTGAAATCATCGCGCTGGCGAGCTTGCCGGATTTTGATCCAAACGCCCCTGGCGAGTCGCCGGCGGATGCGCGTCGCAATCGAGCCACATATGACCGTTATGAACTGGGGTCAGCCTTTAAGGCGATCACGGCGGCGGCGGCCCTCGATGCAAGAATTGCGACAGAAAATAGTGAGTATGATGCTCACGGCGCATATCGGATCGCCGATCGCACCATCACAGATTACCGAGGAAAAAACCGCACCCTTACGTTTGCTGAAGTCATTCAGCATTCATCGAATATCGGCATTGCGCGTATCGCGGCTGACCTTGGTATCGATCAACAGCAGAGCGTATTGGAGGCGCTTGGATTTTTCGATCCTATCGCGATGCCTTTAGCCGAAAATCGTTCTCCACAACTACCTGATCAATGGGGGCCCGTTGAAATTGCGACGATTTCTTACGGCCATGGTATCTCCGTCACGCCGCTACATTTGCTTGTTGGATTTAATGCCGTGGTGAACGGCGGCGTATATCGCGCTCCAACATTTTTTCACAATGAGCAGGGCGAGGCGCGTCGCGTTTTTTCTCAGGAGACAAGTATTTCCATGCGTCGAATTTTGCGCCAGGTCATACTAGACGGAACGGCGAGTTTTGCAGATGTCGATGGGTATTATCCGATCGGAAAAACAGCGACTGCTGATAAACCTTTTGAGGGCGGCTACAATAGAAATACGCGAATAGCGAGCTTTGTCGGCGCCGTGCCGGGTTACGCACCCGAATATACGATCCTGGTTTCGTTGGATGAGCCGGTCGCGTTGAAGGAAACATTTGGTTTTGCGACGGCCGGGTGGAATGCCGCGCCGCTTTTTTCCCGACTTGTTGCCAGAATTGCTCCGATACTCGGATTAATGCCGCAATCGGAAGACATTGCGATATCGGCCTTTGACGGCGGTGTTTGGGCGCGCGAGGCATCATTGTCATCAAGAGGTGAAACAACACGGTGAGGCTGTCCGAGATTTCCGATGAAACCATTGGCGGTGACCCAAAAATAATGGGCTTGGCGGCGGACAGCCGAGACGTGAAAGACGGGTATCTGTTCGCGGCGCTCGCCGGTGAAAACGCCGATGGCGCCGAATTTATTCCAGATGCAGAGAAAAAGGGGGCGGCCGCGGTTCTGGCCTCAAAAGCTGGCCTCTCCAAACTGCCGACAATTGTGGACAAGGAGCCTCGTAAGCGGCTCGCAAAATTAGCTGCGCGATTTTACGGCGCGCAACCACGTGTTTGTGCAGGCGTAACAGGCACAAATGGAAAAACCTCAACGGCAGTATTCGCCGCTCAGATTTGGCGAGCCCTCGGCGAGAGTGCGGCGAGCATTGGGACGTTGGGGGCTTCATCGGGCGACATTAATATTCCGGTACGGCATACTACGCCCGAACCAATTACGTTGCACAAAGCCTTGGCGGCATTAGCTGAAAACGGGGTGGAATACGCCGCCCTCGAAGTTTCTAGTCACGGGCTTCAGCAATACCGTGCCGACGGTGTCCAAATTAAAGTCGCGGCATTTACGAATATTACGCACGACCATCTTGATTATCATGATGACTTCACGGCTTACCGGAATGCGAAGGCGCGACTTTTTGAGTCGCTTCTGATGGAGGATGGTGCAGCAGTCATTAATGCGGACGGGGCCGGCGCTGAGTATTTCAAACAAATCGCGAATGATCGCGGCGTCGCGATCATCACAACAGGCGTTCGCGGCAAGACCCTGCGACTGGTGCATGTAACGCCTGAAGCAGAGGGGCTTCGTATTGAGATAAAGTGCGACAGCGAGAGTTTTAGGGTGCGGACGCCGTTAATTGGCGCGTTCCAGGCAGAGAATGCGCTTGTTGCAGCAGGCATAGTGATGGCCAGTGGATATTCAGCTGATATCGTCTTGCCCGCGCTAAACGCAATTCAGTCAGCACCCGGTCGAATGGAGCGGGTTGCAAGTGTGCGCGGGGGTACGGTGTTTGTGGATTACGCACACACGCCGGACGCAGTTGCAACAGCTCTGAAAGCATTACGCCCACATGTGCAAGGAAAACTGATTGCCGTGATTGGGGCTGGCGGCGACCGCGACAAAAAAAAACGCCCATTGATGGGCGCGGCGGCCGCCGCCAATGCGGACATTGTGATTGTAACCGATGATAATCCGCGACGGGAAAACCCCGCAGCTATTCGCAGGTCAGTGCTCGCTGGCGCACCTGATGCGTTGGAGGAGGGTGATCGAAAGCGCGCAATTCTCGCCGGTATTGAGAATATTCGGCCGGGCGATGCGCTTCTCATCGCTGGAAAAGGGCACGAACACGGACAGGAAGTCGGTGACGAGATCCTTCCATTCGACGACGCCCAAGTCGTTCGTGAGCTAATCGCCCAATATGGAGGCGCGTAATGAACGACGACCTATGGACAGCGTATGAGGCAGCTGCCGCGACAGGAGGCGCGCTTTGCGCCCGGGGAGACGGCGCTTCGTGGCCGGCGGAGGAATGGGCCGCCCGGGGCGTGTCAATCGATACGCGCAACATAAAACCCGGAGAGTTGTTTGTCGCCTTGCGCGACCAGCGCGACGGTCACGAATTTGTCCGAAACGCATTTGGCGCTGGTGCGGCGGCGGCGCTGGTTTCTCGTGCGCCGGATGATGCGCCCGCTGGCGCACCGTTGCTTGTCGTTGGCGATACCCTGCAAGGCTTACGTGATCTGGCGGTGGCGGCGCGTATGCGTAACTTTGGAAAAAGGATCGCCGTTACAGGCAGCGCCGGCAAGACGAGCACCAAAGAAATGCTACGCGACTTGCTTGGGGCGCAGTGTCAGGTGCATGCCGCGGAACGGAGTTTCAATAACCACTGGGGTGTTCCACTCACGCTTGCACAGCTTCCGATGCGGTCGGAATATTCAGTTTTTGAAATCGGAATGAATCACGCAGGCGAAATCACGCCCCTCTCTAAGCTCGTCAGACCTCACGCAGCGATCGTAACGACCGTCGCGCCCGCGCATCTTGCTGCGTTTAAGGACGTTTCAGAAATTGCTGAAGCAAAAGCGGAGATTTTTCTAGGCCTGGCGCCGGGGGGTGTGGCGATCCTTCCACTTGATAATGAACATTATCCGCTATTGCGCGATCGGGCCGAGCGCGCGGGCGCTGCATGTGCGATCACTTTTGGCGAATCTTCAGAGGCCGATTTCCAGCTTGAATCGCACGAGCCCTCTGAAAGCGGCGCAGTGCTCAGCATTCGAATATTTGGAAAGCGCCACAAGGTCGAGTTTGGATTAGCCGGACGCCATCAAGCCTGCAATGCATTGGCCGCGCTCGCGGCCGCCCATTCTGTCGGCGCAGACATTGAAGCGGCGCTTGGGGTCATGCCGTCAATTCAACCTGTCGATGGCCGAGGGGCTCTAGCAGAAGTACCTGTCGGCGACGGAAAAGCGATCCTGGTCGATGAGAGTTATAACGCCAATCCAGCGTCCATGCATGCTGCGCTGGAGGCTTTTGCGTCTACGCCAGCAAAACGCCGCATTATCGTCCTTGGAGAGATGTTGGAGCTTGGTCCAAGGTCAGCTGAATTTCACGCGGCGTTAGGCCGGGATATCAATGTCATGGATATCGATCGCATCTATGCCGTCGGCGGCCTCATGGAAGAGTTGTGGACAGTGACAAACAAGGATCGCCGCGCCGCCTTTGCAAAATCAGCGGACCACCTCATAAACGCCGTAATCGACGATATACGTGCTGGCGACGCAATCATGGTCAAGGGTTCGAATGGCTCGAAAGTTAGCTTGATTGCAAAAGCGATTCGATTACTGGCCGAAGGAAAATAGCGCTCCCAATGCTCTATCATTTATTGACACCTTATGCTGATCAGTTTCAATTGTTCAACGTATTCCGGTATCTGACTTTCCGGACGGGCGGCGCAATAATGACCGCGCTGCTTATATCGTTTCTGCTTGGTCCGTCTTTGATTAAGTGGATGCGGAGGAAGCAAGGGAAGGGCCAGCCAATCCGTTCGGACGGTCCGCAAACCCATATTATTGAAAAAGCAGGTACCCCCACCATGGGGGGCGTGCTCATTCTATTGTCAATGACGGTTGCGACTTTTTTGTGGGCGCGTCTGGACAACGCCTATGTATGGATCGTCATGGGCGTAACACTATCCTTTGGTGTTCTGGGATTTCTTGACGACTATTTGAAAGTGACGAAGCAAACAGCGTCCGGCGTTGTGGGGAGCTTGAAGCTCTCGGTGCAGTTTGCCGTGGCGTTGTTGGCCGGCTACTTATGCATGACCACATTGGCTGCAGCGCCCGACGCCCCCCAAGGTATTGAAACATCAGTAGGCGTTCCGTTTTTTCCGGTCCGGTTGTTCGAAGAATGGTTCAATGCACCGGGCGTGCCCCTGGGATTGATGATCATTCCTTTCGCCGCATTCGTCATTGTCGGCGCATCAAATACTGTAAATTTAACGGACGGATTGGATGGCCTCGCAACCGTTCCTGTGATGATCGCCGCGAGCGCCTACGCAATGATCGCCTATCTTGTTGGGAATTTTGTCTACGCAAATTATCTGGGAGTGCCATTTGTTCCAGGGGTTGGCGAATTGACGATTATTTGCGGCGCTATCATTGGCGCTGGCCTTGGCTTTTTGTGGTACAATGCGCCGCCGGCGGCGATTTTTATGGGCGACACGGGCTCGCTGGCTCTCGGGGGGGCCATTGGAGCGATCGCAGTTGCCGCAAAGCATGAGATTGTACTCGCGATCGTGGGCGGGCTTTTTGTGTTGGAAGGCTTATCTGTCATGATACAGATTGCTTCGTTCAAACTGACGGGCAAGCGCGTTTTCAAAATGGCCCCGATCCACCATCATTTTGAACAGATGGGGTGGAAAGAGCCGACAATTGTGATTCGTTTCTGGATAATCGCAGTGATCCTGGCGCTTATCGGACTTGCAACGTTGAAATTGCGGTAGGTTTCAATGATCACGATATCTTCGCTGAAAAACGCGCATGTAGGCGTTTTCGGGCTTGGGGTCAGTGGGCTGGCGACATGTGAGGCCCTGATTGCGTCTGGCGCCCACGTCTATAGCTGGGATGAGAACAAGGCGGCCCGAGAAAAAACCGCGAATACGGAGTATCGCTGCGAACATCCAAAGCAATGGCCATGGGATGCGATGGAGTATGTGGTGGTCAGCCCGGGGGTGCCTTTAACACATCCAAAACCGCACGCGATCGTGCGGAAAGCTCGGGCATCTAATATTCCTGTGGTTGGCGATGTCGAGCTCTTTGCCCGCGCTATTGCCGAGATTGAAGAAAGCGAGCGCCCCCGTATCGTCGCTGTGACCGGATCAAATGGTAAGTCAACGACGTCGGCGTTAATCGCCCATATTCTGCGCAGCGTTGGTGAAAACGCGCAACTTGGCGGCAATATCGGCGAAGCGGTTTTGTCGCTGGCGGCGCCTGTGTCGTCGACGATTTATGTTCTGGAATTGTCGTCTTTTCAACTTGATTTAACATATTCTCTCGCTGCGGATGTTTCGGTTCTCCTGAATATCACGCCGGACCACATTGATCGACATGGTACGCTTGGCGCCTATGTCGAGGCGAAAAAGAGAATCTTCCGAAATCAGTCACCGTCGAATCTGGCCGTGGTGGGTGTTGATGACGAATATTCAGAGGCTATTTGCACGGCGTTAAAGGCGGCAGGAGCTCAAGGGATAGCGCCAATATCCGCACAGAGCACTTTGGGAGAGGGTGCTTATGCGCTGGGTGGATCCCTTTATTATAACCTTGACGGCAAAACGATAGAAGCCGGCGAACTGAGCGGCGCCAAAGCATTGTGCGGCTCACATAATCACCAAAACGCTTCGGCGGCCCTGGTCACTTGTCAAAAACTCGGAGTCGCCCCTGCGGTTTCTGTCAACGCGATGGAGCGCTTTGAAGGATTGCCGCATCGCATGGAGATAATCGCCGTTGAGGGTTACCCCAATTTCATCAACGATTCCAAAGCGACAAACGCGGGCGCTGCAATGCGCGCATTGGCGGCTTTTGATGACGTATTTTGGATAGCTGGCGGGCGCGCAAAATCCGATGGCGCAATTCCTCTGCGCAATAGTCTCGGCAATGTTCGCCGAGCATATTTATTCGGGGAGGCCGCCGATCTGTTCGCCCAGCAACTTGAAGGTCTTGTGAGTATCGTTTTGTGCGAGAATTTGGATGTGGCGATACAAAACGCCCTGACCGACGCTACCGCGAGTGATGCAAAGCAACCCGTCATACTATTTTCACCGGCTTGCGCATCTTATGATCAGTATAGGAATTTCGAGGAGCGTGGCGATGCTTTTCGCGCTTGCGTTGAAGAGTTAGTATTTCAAAATGGAGCGGCGGCGTGAGGTCGGTTTCGCGATTAGATGATCGCCTGATTGCACGATGGTGGTTTTCGGTTGACAGACCGAGTATCGCGGCGCTGGCGGCGATGTTGACCATTGGCGGCGTTTTGATTTTTGCGGCCGGCCCGACCGCCGCGGCGAGAATGAACATCAACAATGAGTTTCATTTCGCGTTTCGCCAATTGCTGTTTCTGGGCCCATCAATTGCGCTGCTGTTTATCGCCTCGTTACTTCCTCCGTTACAGGCGCGGCGGGTTGGCGTCATTTTGTTTGGCCTTATGCTGGCCCTTATGGCCTACGCCCTTGTCTTCGGCAGCGTCATTAATGGCGCTCGGCGCTGGATAGATTTAGGGTCGTTTCTGCTGCAACCATCGGAATTTGCGAAAACTGGTTTTGTGATTTCAGCCGCGTGGATGATGGCTGAGGGCGCGCGAGATCCCAAATTTCCCGGCGGTACGTTCGCGCTTTGCCTTTATGTTGTTTTTGCGTCCTTATTGATGATGCAGCCGGACTTCGGGCAGTGGGCGCTGATCACCGCTGTCTGGGCTGTCATGTTTTTTGTCGCCGGTTGGAGCTGGATCTGGGTCATCGCGCTCGCTGTCGCGGGCTGCGCGGCGCTCGCGGCCGGCTATTTTTTTTCGCCTCATGTTGCTCGTCGAATTGACGGCTTTCTGCAGCCGGAAAACGGTGGAAACTACCAGGTGGATCGGGCCTTGGAGACATTGAATAATGGCGGCGTATTTGGTCGGTTCTGGCGCGATGACGTTGAACCGGTTAAGCGCCTTTTGCCGGATGCGCATACCGATTTTATCTTCGCTGTTGCAGGCGAGGAATTTGGCTTTGTGTTGTGTGTTTTGATTATCGGTTTGTTTGCTTTCTTTGTTATTCGAAACCTCGTTATCGCCGCTGGTTTGCGCAGTCTTTTTGCGCAA
>JBCDAD010000062.1:0-11213 GCA_039186325.1 Pseudomonadota bacterium
CGGAGATTCTGGGGCGGGGGAATGATGTGCTCGAGGGTGGAGTGGTCGTCTGGATTCAGGGTGGCTGGAGTAACGGGCAGGGGAGGATAAGGGCCAGCCACACCCTGTGGGAGACTCAGTGGCCGGGGGGGGCTGACCCCGCCCCGCGCCTCATTTCACCGAGAATCAGTATCCGAGCGTCGCTAGTGGGTGACCACCGGATCAGGCGCATCGCTATCCGGCGCGCCACCGGCGTCAACCGGCTCCGTCCACTCGATTGGCGTCAGCTTTTGACTCAATGCGTGTGCAAGCACCTCATCGACGGTGGCCACAGGGATGATCTTGAGCCCCTCTTTCACATTCTCAGGAATATCAGCGAGGTCTTTTTCGTTTTCATCCGGAATAAGCACCGTCTTGATGCCGGCGCGCAGCGCGGCGAGCAGTTTTTCTTTCAACCCGCCAATCGCCAATACGCGGCCGCGCAACGAGATCTCACCCGTCATCGCGATGTCCTTGTGAATAGGAACACCGGTCAAAACCGAGACAATCGCAGTCGCCATCGCGACACCGGCCGAGGGGCCGTCTTTTGGCGTCGCGCCTTCTGGCACATGGATATGGATATCGGTCTTCTCGAAAACTGGCGGCTCGATCCCGAACGCCGTCGCTCGACTGCGGACATATGACGACGCCGCAGATACAGATTCCTTCATCACATCCTTAAGATTGCCGGTGGGCGTCATGCGCCCCTTGCCCGGCATACGCACCGCCTCAATCGTCAGAATGTCGCCGCCGACCGATGTCCAAGCGAGGCCTGTCACGATACCAACCTGATCTTCACGCTCAATCTCGCCGAACCGGTATCTCGGCACACCCGAAAATTCGTCCAGGTTTTTGTTGGTTACGGACACGCGCTTTGCGTCTCCGGTCTCAAGTTTTCGTACGGCTTTACGGGCCAGCTTGGAAATTTCCCGCTCAAGGTTTCGCACGCCGGCCTCACGAGTGTAGCGACGAATGAGCGTCAGCAGGCCGTCATCATTTACGGAAAACTCTGTCTTTTTGAGACCGTGATTCTCCATAATTTTGGGCAACAGGTGACGGCGCGAAATCTCAACCTTCTCATCCTCAGTATACCCCGGGATACGAATGATCTCCATTCGGTCTAACAAAGGTTGCGGCATATTGAGACTATTAGCCGTGGTGACAAACATTACGTCGGAAAGGTCATAATCGACCTCCAGATAGTGGTCCTGGAAGGTCCCGTTCTGCTCCGGGTCCAATACTTCCAATAAGGCCGATGCCGGGTCGCCGCGAAAGTCCTGGCCCATTTTATCGATTTCATCGAGCAAAAACAGAGGATTTGATTTCTTCGCTTTTTTCATCGACTGGATGATCTTGCCGGGCATCGAGCCGATATAGGTCCGACGATGCCCGCGGATTTCCGCCTCGTCACGTACGCCACCAAGAGAAACGCGAACAAACTCACGACCGGTCGCATTGGCGATCGATTTGCCCAAAGATGTCTTACCGACACCTGGCGGTCCGACCAAACAGAGGATCGGCCCTTTGAGTTTATTCATCCGTTTTTGGACGGCGAGATATTCGACAATCCGTTCTTTGACTTTCTCCAGACCATAATGGTCTTCATCAAGAATAGTCTGCGCAGCGTCCAAATTACTTTTCACCTTGGAGCGAGAATTCCACGGAATTGACGTCAACCAATCCAGATAATTTCGCACAACCGTCGATTCCGCGGACATTGGCGACATCTGACGCAGCTTTTTCAGCTCTGCATCTGCTTTTGCGCGCGCTTCCTTGGAAAGCTTGGTTTTCTTGATGTTCTCCTCGATCTCGGAAAGCTCGTCACGACCATCGTCGCCTTCGCCAAGCTCTTTCTGGATCGCTTTCATTTGTTCGTTCAGATAGTATTCGCGCTGCGTTTTCTCCATCTGGCGCTTTACGCGATTCCGAATTTTCTTCTCAACCTGGAGGACGCTCATCTCACCCTCCATCAGGGCGTAGACGCGCTCCAGTCGTTCCGCGACAGTCGCTATTTCCAGCAATTCCTGTTTTTCCGAAATTTTGATGTTGAGATGCGATGCGACAGTGTCGGCAAGTTTCGCATAATCGTCGATCTGGTTGATCGACACGATCACTTCAGGGGGCACGCGCTTATTGAGTTTAACATAGGACTCAAACTGGGAAACCACAGAGCGAGCCAGCGCTTCGACTTCAGCTTCATCGGCGGGTTCGTCATCGAAGAAAGTCGCGGTCGCCTCGAAAAAATCCTCAGTGCGCACATAGTCTTCGATACCAACACGGCGCTCACCTTCCACCAGGACCTTGACCGTGCCATCAGGCAATTTCAACAGCTGCAGGACATTGGCGACAACGCCAACTTCGTAAATGTCATCAATATCCGGATCGTCGTCGCCAGCGTCCTTCTGTGCGGCAAGCAAAATCTTGCGCTCACTTTTCATCACATTTTCAAGAGCGTTCACGGATTTATCGCGCCCGACAAAAAGCGGTACGATCATGCCCGGGAAAACAACGATATCTCGCAAAGGCAACACGGGATAAATAGAATTGTCAGTCATTCATTTCTCCTTTGGCGAGGCCCAATAATGGCGCCGCCGCCGCAACATCAATGCGCCCGCCCCTATTGGGCGACAGTTTGACGGCGATAGCAAGCTGCCATTCAGACAGTGATTACAATGCCGAACCGCCGCCATAAGCGGCGGCGGGCGTGGCTTGAGATGTGGCGATTGTCAGCGCCAGTTCAAGGCGCTGATTTCACTCAGGCGCTGGCGTCCGCTTCGACGGCGCTGGCTTCGGGTCGATCTTCATAAATGAAGAGCGGCTTAGCGTTGCCCTCGACGACCTCTCCGTTGACGACGACCTCAACAACATTTTCGAGCGTCGGCAATTCAAACATGGAATCCAGGAGGATACCTTCCATGATGGAACGCAGTCCCCGAGCACCGGTCTTACGCGCAATCGCTCGACGGGCGATGGCCGCTTTCGCATCATCCGTGAAGGTAAGCTTCACATCTTCCATCTCGAATAATCGCTGATATTGCTTGACCAAAGCATTCTTCGGGTTGGTCAAAATCTGCACCAACGCGTCTTCGTCGAGGTCTTCCAGCGTTGCGATCACCGGCAGGCGCCCAACGAATTCGGGGATGAGGCCGAACTTCAGGAGGTCTTCAGGTTCCACTTCCTGGAGGATTGCGCCAATTCGGCGATCATCAGGCGTTTTTACATCGGCGCCAAATCCAATTGACGATCCCTCGCCGCGATTAGCAATGACTTTCTCTAAGCCTGCAAAGGCGCCGCCGACAATGAAAAGGATGTTCGTCGTATCGACCTGAAGAAATTCCTGTTGTGGGTGTTTCCGCCCGCCTTGCGGCGGCACAGACGCCACAGTCCCTTCCATTATTTTCAGCAGCGCTTGCTGGACCCCTTCGCCAGACACATCACGCGTAATAGACGGATTGTCGGACTTACGGGAAATCTTGTCGACTTCGTCGATATAAACGATACCCCGCTGCGCCCGTTCGACATTATAATCTGCAGACTGAAGAAGTTTAAGAATGATGTTTTCAACATCTTCGCCCACATAGCCAGCTTCGGTCAGCGTTGTCGCGTCAGCCATTGTGAAGGGAACGTCCAGAATTCGGGCGAGCGTTTGCGCTAACAATGTCTTACCGGAGCCAGTCGGCCCAATCAGAAGAATATTAGACTTCGCCAGTTCGACGTCATTATTTTTCGCCGCGTGATTCAGTCGCTTGTAATGATTATGCACGGCGACAGACAGCACGCGTTTTGCTTGCGCCTGTCCGATCACATAATCGTCGAGGACTTTGTGGATCTGTTGCGGCGTCGGCACGCCGTCCCCAGCTTTAACAAGCGACGACTTTGATTCTTCGCGTATGATGTCCATGCATAGTTCGACGCATTCATCACAAATGAACACTGTCGGGCCTGCAATAAGTTTGCGGACCTCATGCTGGCTCTTCCCGCAAAACGAACAATAAAGGGTGTTTTTACCGTCGCCGCTACTTTTACCGCCAATTTTGCTCACGCTAAGCGTACTCCTTGTCGCGCCGCCCTAAATTCATTGCGGCGAGCCGGTCTTGTGCGCCGGCGTGGTCATCTAGCGGTTGGTCTTGCCAACCGATCAACACGGTGCATGAAGGGCGCCAGCGCTAACACCGTAATTATTCGATCATATTCCGGTCTGATCAATCAAGAAACCATTTCTTGCGCTGGTTAACGGGCCAATTTTAGGACGAATCTGTCGCACCGGCGCCAATTCGTTCCGAAAGAACTCGATCAATTAACCCAAAATCCACTGCTTCTTCCGGCGTCATGAAAAAATCGCGATCAAGGGTTTTCTCAATAGTTTCATAGTCTTGACCGGTATGCTCGACATATATCTCGTTCATTCTGCGCTTCAACTTAATAATGTCCTGCGCATGCCGCTCAATGTCGGACGCCTGCCCCTGGAAACCGCCGGAAGGCTGATGGACCATTATTCGGGAATTCGGCAGGGAAAATCGCATGTCCTTTTCGCCGGCGGCCAACAATAGCGACCCCATAGACGCCGCCATACCAATACACATGGTCGAGACCGCCGGACGGATGTAACGCATTGTATCATACATCGCGAGGCCGGCTGAAACCGAGCCGCCCGGAGAATTGATATAGAACGCAATATCTTTCTTGGGGTTGTCCGCTTCCAAAAACAACAACTGCGCAACGACCAGCGTCGAAACCTGGTCATGGACCGGCCCGGACAAGAAGATGATCCGCTCCTTTAGAAGACGCGAGTAGATATCAAAGGCACGCTCGCCGCGGCTGGATTGCTCAACCACCATTGGGACCAGCGTATTCATGAAAACATCGTTGGGATCGCGCATAAAATTCCTCATGAGCCACCGAGCGGCAAGATCTGCCGTGGCTTATTTGTTTCGTTAACATGGGAAGCGTGAGCCAATTCGCCAGCCCCCCGCGCCAATAGTTATCTGATACGGCTTAAGCGAGGGTTATTCTCTTGAAAATGCAAGACAATCCGTCGCTCAGGAACGTGTTTTTTGGACTGCGCAACGCAGGCTGGACCGCCAGATCTATCCGTCCTCGCCTTCGGGGTCCTTCATAAGGTCCTCCTTTGTCACTTTATTCTCCGTGACTTTTGCGCGTTCGAATATGTAATCAACGACTTTCTCTTCGAACAATGGCGCACGAAGCTGAGCAAGCGCCTGCGGATTTTTTTGGTAAAATTCCAGAACTTCCTTTTCCTGCCCCGGAAAACCCCTCGCCGTATTCAGAATTTCCCGCTGCAGGTCGTCCTGCGGGACATCGACTTCCGCGCGTTTGCCGATTTCGGCGAGAACCAGGCCCAAGCGCACGCGGCGCTCGGCAATACCGCGATACTCTTCTTTGAGTTCGTCTTCTGATTTGTCTTTGTCCTCTTCATCCCGCTCCGCATTTTCTACCTGAGCCCAGATTTGCTCGAACTCGGCGTTTACCATGCCGGTCGGCAGGTCGAAGTTGTGCGCGTTATCGAGCTTATCAAGAAGGGACCTTTTCATATGTCCGCGTGACATCGATTTGAATTCCTCTTCAATCCGCTCGCGCAATCGCGTTTTCAGATCTTCAAGCGAATCCAACCCAACTTTTTTCGCCAATTCATCATCGATTGCGACGTCATCCGCCGCTTTTACGGCCGTCACAGAGCAGGCGAAAACCGCTTCTTTACCGGCGAGATCTTTGGCGTTGTAGTCCTCAGGAAACGTTACCTTGACCTCAACATCGTCTTTTATTTTTGCGCCAACCAGTTGATCTTCAAAGCCGGGAATGAACGTTCCCGACCCGAGAACTAAATCCACATTGTCGCCGGATCCGCCTTCGAAAGTCTCACCGTCGATACGACCAACATAATCTACAGTCACCATATCGCCGTCTTCGGCTGCAGCTCCTTCGTCTCGCTCGGTATACGTCTTTTGTTGTGCAGCAATATTATCAAGCGCCTCCTGCACATCCTGGTCTGGAACGTCCGCAACCATTCGCTCCAGTTCAATTTCAGACACGTCGGCGGGTTCAAATTCTGGGAGAATTTCGGCCTGGACGTCATATTCCAGATCTGCTTTTCCGG
Organism: Pseudomonadota bacterium; assembly: GCA_039186325.1. GTDB lineage: Bacteria > Pseudomonadota > Alphaproteobacteria > Caulobacterales > Parvularculaceae > Hyphococcus. The sequence goes on from JBCDAD010000062.1 coordinate 6,134, forward strand.
CGATGACTTCATCGAGGTCATTATGAAATTTTGGGCTTGGCGGCGTCGCCGGCTGCATATCTCGTTCGGAAAACGCCTTCTGACTCGTTTCGGCGACAAGTTCCTGCACGATTTCGCCCATCATGCCCTTGCCGTACATTTTTTTCAGGAACGAAACCGGAGCCTTGCCTTTCCGGAAGCCCTTCAGGTGTACTTGCCCTTTAATCTCTTCAATCTTTTTCGTGAGCTTTTCGTCAAGCTCCGAAGCCGGCACCTTAACAGTGAATTTTCGCTCTAGGCCTTCGGCCGTCTGCTCGATGACTTCCATCGTCGTTCCTGTCTCTATCGTCTAATGCGGATCAATACTCACGGTCCGCAATTGTTCAATTCAGTCGAAATTTGGGTTGGGCGGTGGTGCGGATGAGAGGACTCGAACCTCCACGCCTCGCGGCGCCAGAACCTAAATCTGGTGCGTCTACCAATTTCGCCACATCCGCTTCCGACACCCGGCAAACCCCAAACTCGGTCTATTCGAGCTCAGGTCCGCCGTCGAAGCGGGTCTCTATAGCAGAAGGCCGAGCGCTGTCGAGCCAGTCAAAGGCGTTTTTCGAACCACATCACGTCGTGGTAGCGACCGAATTTCCGCCCGACTTCGCTCAGTGTTGCAACGAGCTCAAATCCAACACGCCTGTGGAGCCCGACCGAAGCCGGATTAGGTGGGACAATCAACGCATAAGCGCGATGCGCCCCAGTTCCCTCCAGCGCTTGAAACAGAGCCCCGTAAAGGCGCAACGCAAGTCCCGAACCTTGCGATTCGGGACACAAAAAAATCGATGTTTTAACTGACGTTCGGTACCCGCCACGCGAATCAAAATCGGCGGCATTCGCAAAGCCGAGAATTTTGTTACCGGCGGTCGCGACGAATACCGGCCGACCGGGCTTACGGGTGAGCTCATTTAGCCAGTTTTCGCGGCGGCGCCGATCATATTCTTCGGTTTCGAATGTTGCCTGGCTTTGACGAATAAACGGATTGTAAACCGCATTTATCCCATCCGCATCACTGAGTTTGGCAGGTCGAATCTGGACGTCATTCATACCGGATTTAACTGCTGCCTCGCCTGTTTCGTTTGTGGTGGGTTCAAGAGCGATCGAAGGACATTCGGTAAAGCACGCGGTAAATCGTCAGCTGTTAACCCGGGCCCCAATATTTGAGCCGCCGCACCATGAAACCAAACGCCGGCGCATGCCGCCTCAAAAGCCGGCATGCCTTGCGCCAAAAGACCAGCGACTAGCCCCGCCAAAACGTCCCCAGATCCCGCTGTCGCCAAATCGGGCGGCGCATTCGTATTGATCGCCGTGAGCCCATCCGGCCGAGCGATAATTGTGTCCGCGCCTTTCAGGACCACGACACACCCCGCTCGTTTCGCCGCGACTCGCGCCGATGCAAGACGATCCGTATCGACATCCCCGAACAAACGCAGGAACTCGCCGCTATGCGGCGTCAAAATATCGTTTGGACGCAGTTGATCCAAAAGCGTTTGCCGCTTGTCTGAAAAACTCGATAAGGCGTCTGCATCCAAAACAACATCTGCAGAGCTTTGTAACGCGGCTTTTACAGTGTCCCTTGTCTGATTGCTAACGCCCAACCCCGGACCAACAACAAAAACCTCTTTATACTGATCTTTTCTGGCCAACGCACTGCCGATATCTTGTCCGGCACTGAGCTTTCTTATCATAATTGCACTCAGATGGGCCGCGTGGACATCTACGGCATTTTCCGGCGACAAAATTGTGACGAGGCCAGCGCCAATACGAAGCGATGCTCTGGCAGAAAGACGAGCGGCGCCGGAATACGGGGTGTCCCCGGATACCACGAATACATGGCCACGATGATATTTGTGGGTCTGAAAAGTCGGCCGGCGAAATTGATTTGCCCACAGCCCAGGTTGGTTTTCCGCAGTGTTTACCGGCACGCCTTGAGCGACTTCAGGTGTTATCCCAATGTCAACAATGTCCAGCGCACCACACAAAGCACGCCCGGGGAAAAGCACATGACCGGGCTTTTTTCGAAAAAAGGTTACAGTTCGGGCCGCCTGGATGGCCGCACCCATTACTTCGCCCGAATTCGCATTGACGCCAGATGGCAGATCAATCGCTATCGCGGGCGCCGGATGCCCATTTACCGCGTTGACGGTTTCCAGCGCCGGACCGTCTAGCGGACGCGACAATCCCGTGCCGAACAGGCTATCGATAATCAACCCGGCGCCTTGAAGCGCCGAGGGCGACAACGGTTCAATGGGGCCTTCGTACAAATCGGCCATCAACTTCGCATCACCGGAGAGATCTTCGACCTTTCCAAGCGCTGCGACACGAACTTCCCATCCCGCCGCCTTCAGCAGTCGCGCGATAACATATCCATCACCGCCATTGGCCCCCGGGCCGCACAAAACGGTCGTGGGTCGCTTGTCAAATGCACGGGTGATAACCGCTGCAGCGCCTTTTCCTGCGCTCTCCATAAGGGCGGCACCGGATAAGCCCGAATTTATGGCGGCCGCCTCCGCCGCCTTCATCTGCTCAACGGACAAAAGAATAAAATCAGACAATCTTGACAAGACTCCTTGGCCAACGCTTTGTCCTAGCACAGAATGGGGGAAATAAATCGGCAAATGCTGGCGGCGCGTATGAAAAAAATCGAAGCTATTATCAAGCCGTTCAAACTGGATGACGTGAAAGAAGCGCTCCAGGATGTTGGGCTTCACGGTATGACGGTAACCGATGTTCGCGGGTTTGGCCGCCAAAAGGGCCACACAGAGCTTTATCGCGGCGCAGAATATGTCGTGGACTTTCTTCCTAAACTTAAAATCGAAATTGTTGTTGACGATAATCTGGCCGAGGAAGCAATTGCTGCGATAAAGTCGGCCGCCCATTCCGGGCGGATCGGCGATGGTAAAATCTTCGTATCAACAATCGACGACGCCTTGCGCGTTCGCACTGGTGAGACCGGCCGTGACGCAATCCTATAGTGTTGTTTATTTGACGGGAACGAGGCGATGACTTCAGAACGCGCGGAAGCCGTTGCGACCAATTTCAAATTGGCGCTGCAGAATGCAACGTGGTCAGACGATCCCTACAAGCATTGCATCATCCGGGATGTGCTTCCCGATAATGTCTGCGAGAACTTAGCTTCAGCGGAATTTCCAACACAAGTACTGAATGGCGTTTCTGGGTCACGCGAGGCGCATAATGATTCTCGTCGATACTTCAATGAAGCGACGATGATTGCGGGCGGCGTATTTGACGATGTCGCCACCGCCTTTCAAAAAGAGGAAACTGCACAGGCAATCGCACGCTCTTTTGGCGCCGATATCGAAGGTTGTCTTTTAAGAATAGAGTTCGCGCAAGACACCGACGGTTTTTGGTTACGTCCGCATACGGATCTTGGTGTTAAGAAATTTACTATGCTTTTATATCTATCAGATGGGCCTGACCATGACATGATGGGAACGGATATCTACAAGGACGAGGATACCTGGTCCAAACGAACGCCATTTGCACCAAATATCGCGCTTGCTTTTAAGCCAAATGATCGAACGTGGCATGGTTTCGAAAAGCGCCCAATAATCGGTGTTCGGAAGTCTATTATCATAAATTATGTAACGACCGAATGGCGCGATCGAGATCAGCTTGCATTCGCTGACACGCCGATCAGAATCAATTGAGACTAGTGGATTGGCGACGGCTCAATAAACCAGGCCTAGAAATTTATATTCTCGCCCCAGAAATTGATACACACTGAAATTATACGGCGGATGACGTACGTCCGCCAGGTGGTCGCTCTTTTGGATGCCAGGAAATTGGTTCCTTGTGCATTCAAATTTTCCGGCCTCGAATCCACGGATGTTTAAATTACAGACAATAATGGATTTTATTGGCTGAGGCGCTGATTGATCAACCAACACCGAAAGCGGAAACGCGGTTCACCTCGGTGGAGGCGTCAACCGACTTTAACACGCGAGGGTTCGACGCGATGGAACCGCTCAAGGGCAGACTTCGAGCGACGCTCTAACGCATAGGGATAAATTTCGAAAAACAACGTTTCAAACGTCTTGGGCCAAGAAAAATTCGCGAGTGCGTGTCGGCGCGCCCTTTCACCCATCTTCGAAAGGCGATCCATCCATACCGCTGCAATATTGGCAGCCATGGCGTCTGCGTCGCCGCGAGGACCTAATCGACCAAGTGTTGGAGGAACACGGTCTGTCATTGCGCCGGCTCGGACACCAACAACTGGCAACCCGGCCGCCTGCGCCTCGATTACCGAGATCCCAAAGGTCTCATCCTCCATGGCTGAGACATAAATATCAGAGGACGCAAGATATTTCGCCAGCGATTCGCGATCGTCCACATAGCCCGGAAAGTGAGCGTTTAGGCCGGCGCATTCAGCAGCCAACGCGTCCTTTTCTTTACCCTCCCCAAGCATGACCAGCGCCGCGCCCCAGTTCGATGGCAATTTTTTAAATGCGTCGACGACCACGCGGGCGCGTTTTTCTTTGTCTATCCGACCTGCGTAGATAAGTAACGGTGCACTTGGGTCCACGCCGAGAGACGTCCGCATAGCCTCATCCCTAACCGCCTTGCCGAAGAGATTTGTGTCGGCGCCCATCGTCAAAATATGTGGGTCTTGAACGCCGAGCGCCCCAAAATGTTCAGCAGCAATCTGGGTAAGCGTATAAAATGCGTCAAAGCGTCCATAGAGATTTGATGCATATCGGTAGGACAGCCATTTCATGAAACGGGCGGACCACTCGCCAAAACGCGGCCGAAGGTATTTTTCAACGTAAACGTTTGGAAAATCCGTGTGATACCCGGCTACGAGCGCTGTGTTCGGGTGCTTTTTACGGTAAAACAGCGTTGTCCATGGCAAGTTATAGGCGTCCTGACACTCAATTAGGTCAGGTTTTATCTCTTCCAAGGCGCGATACACGGCGCGTGATCTCAGCAATAGCCGGTAGTTTGGCGACCCGGGAACTTGCGGTGATTTGATCTCAACACGTATGCGACGACCGTCCCGCTCTATTTTGTCGTCTTCGCCAGGAACGATCAA
>JBCDAD010000063.1:0-11037 GCA_039186325.1 Pseudomonadota bacterium
GAGCGGCGCGAAATAAAGGCTCGCATCCGGGAACATGGGCAGCGAGAAACGCAAAAAACCGTATCCGCCCATTTTCAACAGGATCGCCGCCAGCACCACCGAACCCGCCGTCGGCGCCTGAACGTGGGCGTCGGGCAGCCAGGTGTGAACCGGCCACATGGGCATCTTCACGGCAAAGCTCGCGAAGAAGGCGAGCCACAGCCATTTCTGGGCGCCCTGCGCAAAGTCAAATTGTTGCAAGGTTGGAATATCCGTCGTGCCCGCCGTCACATAAATCCACGCCATCGCGATCAGCATCAGGAGCGAACCCAATAGCGTGAAGAGGAAAAACTTCACCGCCGCATAAACCCGGCTTGGCATGCGATAACCGGCGAATTCTTTTTCGCCCTTAGACCCCCATACGCCGATGATCAGGAACATCGGAATGAGGCTGCCTTCAAAGAAAAAATAGAAGAGGAACAAATCGAGGGCGCAGAAAACGCCGAGCATCAAAGTTTCAAGGACAAGAAACGCGATCATGTAATCGCCGATGCGATGCTTGATCGAATCCCACGACGCCCAGATGCAGATCGGCATGATGAAAGTGGTCAACAGGACAAACAGGATCGAAATCCCGTCAACGCCCATTTTGTACCCGATGCCGCCGCCAATCCAATCGGCCCGCTCCACCAGCTGAAAGCCGGCGATCGATGGATCGTAGACAAACAAATAAGCGATCAGCGAGATCACGAAAACCGCAATCGTCGTGAAGAGCGCGACATATTTGATATTCGTTTCGCTCTGGGCGCTTTCCGCGCCTTCCGCTTGCGGCGCGGTCATTCGAGCCAACGCGATGAAGAAGACGCCGACAAGGGGCGCAAAGACGATAATGCTGAGCCAGGGGATATCGGTGAGGCTTTCAGTCATGGACGCGCCCTACCCTCCCAGCCTAACAAGCGTCCAGGTGATCAGAACGGCAATGCCGATCAGGATCACAAACGCATAATGATAAAGATAGCCGGACTGAATTTTGACGATCCGGCGCGCGCCTGCGGCGACGGCGCTGGCGATGCCGTCCGGCCCCAGCCCGTCAATCGTTTTGCCGTCGCCGTCCTTCCACAGGAACCGGCCGATAAAGAGCGCCGGTTTAACGATCAGGACGTCATAGATCTCGTCAAAATACCATTTGTTCTTAAGGAATCCGTAGATCATGCCGCCCGGACGCAAGAGCCCCGGGCGCAGGGGATCGCCGCGCAGATAATGAAAGGCTGACGCAAACAAACCGATCAGCATGGCGACGACTGGCGCGACGAACACCCATTTCGGGATTTCGTCTTCTTTGTCTTTCTTCGCCTTGCCCGCCTCACCGGCCGCAGCGTGATCGGCGTCATGGGCGCCGTCATCAGCCGCGTGACTGTCTTCGGATTTGTAAGCGTCGCCATGACCGTCTTTCGTCTCGCCATGGTCGCCGCCGTGAATCGCGTTCACAACATAAAGGGAGCCATTCCAGAATTCTTCGGATTTTTTGCCGGTAAAATTCCCGTAAAACGCCATGCCGGCAACGAGCGCGCCAAAGGCCAGGGGGATCAGCGGCGCCATCATCGTATCCGGCACGGCGTGGGGATGTTTACGCACTTCCTCAGGCGCCCGGCTGCGACCCCAGAAAGTGAGAAATATGAGGCGCCAGGAATAAAACGCCGTCATGGCGGCGGCGAGCAACCCCATGACAAAAGCGAAATAACCGAAGGTGCGGCCCGCCTCGCCGGCCGCATATGCGCCTTCAATGATCATATCCTTGGAAACAAAACCGGCGGTCCCGAGCGGGGCGCCGAACAAATAGACGAGCGGAATGCCGACGCCGGTGATCGCAATCGTGCCGATGACCATGAGTAAGTGGGTGAACGGCATTAATTCGCGCACGCCCCCCATCTTCTTGATGTCCTGTTCATGGTGCATACCAATGATCACGGCGCCGGACCCAAGAAACAAAAGCGCTTTGAAAAATGCGTGGGTGAAAAGATGGAACATCGCCGCGCCATAGGCGCCGACGCCGGCGGCGAAGAACATGTAGCCCAGTTGAGAACAGGTCGAATAAGCGACGATCTTTTTGATGTCGTCTTGCAATAAGCCGATCGTGGCGGCGAAGAACGCCGTGATCGCGCCAACGAGCGTCACCATCGCGGCGGCTGTCGGCGCATATTCATAAATCACCGCGCAGCGGCAAACGAGGAAAACGCCCGCCGTCACCATGGTCGCCGCATGAATGAGCGCGGAGACTGGGGTTGGCCCTTCCATGGCGTCGGGCAGCCATGTGTGCAGGAGGAACTGCGCCGATTTCCCCATCGCGCCGATAAACAGGAGGATGCCGATGACGGTCAGCGCATGATACTCAGCGCCGAGAAAGGTAATGGTCAATTCCTGGATGGGCGCGCCGACGCTTTGATTAAACGGCGTTACGACCGCGTTCGATGAAATCGCGTTGAAGACGTCATCAAACTGGACCGAGCCGAACACATAAAAGACGCACATGATGCCGAGGGCGAAACCAAAATCGCCAACGCGGTTGACCACAAACGCTTTGATTGCAGCATCATTGGCCGACTTCTTCTTGTACCAAAACCCGATGAGCAAATAGGAGGCGAGCCCCACCCCTTCCCAACCAAAGAACAGCTGCAGGAAGTTGTCGGCGGTGACGAGCGTCAGCATCGCGAACGTAAAAAGCGAGAGATAGGCGAAGAACCGCGACTGCTCGCCATAGTCCTTCATATATCCCATGGAATAGGTGTGCACGAGGAACGACACCGTATTTACGACCACAAGCATCACCGCTGTCAGGGTGTCGAGACGGATCGCCCAGCTTGTTTGAAAATCACCGGAGACGATCCAGGAAAAAAGCGTGATCGTGCGTTTGTCGCCGCCCAGCGCAACATCGAAAAACAAAATCCAGGCGAGGATCGCAGCCGCCAGCAACAATCCGGTCGTCAACAGTTCCGCAGCGCGATAGCCAAACCGATGACCGACCGGCATCGCTGCGACGGCCCCGAACAACGGGAGAAAGACGACGAAGGGTTCCCAGGTCATCGGCCGCTCAGTTCTTCATCAGATTGGCTTCTTCAACGGCGATGTCGCCGCGGTTTCGGAAGAACGCCACAATGATAGCAAGACCGATCGCTGACTCCGCCGCCGCAACCGTCAGCACCATGAACGCGAAAATTTGTCCTGTCAGATCGCCGAGAAACTGCGAGAAAGCGACAAGATTGATGTTCACCGAGAGCAGCATCAATTCGATCGACATCAGGATGACGATCACGTTTTTCCGATTCAGGAAAATGCCCGCCATGCCGATCGCAAACAGGACCGCTGCGACAGAGAGATAGTGACCAAGACCGATATCCGCCATTATTGCAGTCCCTGTCCTGACTTAATGTCCACCAATTCAACGCCCTCGTCGCGTTTGCGCGCCGCCTGCTGCGCGGGGTCCTGCGTCTTGATCCCTTCCCGGCTGCGGAAGGTCAACACGATCGCGCCAATCATGGCGACCAGCAAAATAACGCCGGCGATCTGAAAATAATGCACATAATCGGTATAAAGAACGAGGCCGATTTCCTCGATATTGGTCGGGCCGTTCGGGCTCGTCACGGTTTGCGCCGCCGTCGGGCTGGGATGAGCGATCGCCAGGTCCTCGGTATCCGGGAACGCCCACACCGACACGATCAGAATTAATTCAACAACAACCACAGCCGCAATGGCGCCGCCGACCGGCAGATACTCCAAAAACCCCTGCTTCAGCTCGACGAAATCGACGTCGAGCATCATCACCACAAACAAAAAGAGGACGGCGACGGCGCCCACATAGACAACCACCAGCAGCATCGCGAGATATTCCGCGCCCATCAGGACGAAGAGGCCAGCGGCGGAGATGAAAGTGCAAATCAAGAACAACACGGAATGGACCGGATTGCGCGAGCCGACTGTCATTAAAGCTGACGCCACCGCTGCAAAGGCGAATACATAGAATGCGACAGCAGCAATCGACATAAGCGTAGCGGCGCGGAGCCCCCCATTACGTCCGGATAATCCGGGACGCCGTTACGGCGTGGCTTTGCTGGATTGGACCGCAGAGACAATGCGACTCAGCGGCGCGGCGGAATTGCGCGCGTTTTAAACGGAGCGGGCGCCGATTGCAAAGGGGTCGCGGGAAAAGGAACCGTGGAACCGCTGTCAGATTCGCCGTCTATTTAAATCCGACGATCGCGCGGCGTTGAAAGCGCTCATAAAGTGGGTGGCGTGCTCGTCCAGGACGATCAACCGGCGTCAATTCCATCAGATTACGAAAACCCACCGCATGCATTAAATCGATCAACGCCCTATAGGTCGGGTGGTATTCAACTTCAAACTCGCCTTCGGGAAAGAAATTTGAGTGCTTATTGACCCGCTGGATAAAGGCGGCGACCGGCGCGAGATGCGTAATTGTGTCAATTACTGCAAAGTTCTGCGTTAGATCATAAGTCTTTTTCATCAGCTTATATGGGTCCGTTACATGATATAAGAGTCCCAGGTTAAGAACGACGTCGGCGGGCTCGCTTACATCATAGGCGTTTCGTTGTTCAATCGTAACGTTGTCAACACCGAAATGCTTGAGAAGAATCATCGACTTATCAACATTTGCTTCCCTCAAATCGCAGCCATAAGCGGACTTGGCGCCTTCGTAAATACAATGCATCGCGAAGTAAGCGTGATTACACGCAAGATCTGTGACCGACATTTGATCTAAATTTTCGCCAGCAAGCTGTTTGACAGCACCGCCAATAAGATGGGCGCGATAAACCATCTTTTCCAATTCATCAGCAGCTGCTGTAAGGATACCATCCGTTAGCTGAATAGAATACCCCCAGATGTAATGGCGGTTAAGCTCTGCTTGCAGCGCCGCTTTTTCTTCGTCTGTGATATCCCAGCGCGAGCGCATTAAACCCGGCAGCGTCCTCGGTGTTTCTACTTTTAGCGTCGGAATTAAATGCTCTTTGGGCAGTAAATCATGGGCGCGCTGTCGTGCAAGCCACTGCGAATATCGCTCGGCGCTGTGACCTATTGGAAACGTGGATTCACTCATTACCGTATTACGCCCGGACTTACCGGTACGGCGCGTCTAGCTCGAGATTGCGGGCGATTTCCCGCTCCCAGCGATCCCCATTCGCGAGCAAACGATCTTTGTCATAATAGAGTTCTTCGCGGGTTTCCGTCGCAAACTCAAAATTTGGCCCTTCGACAATGGCGTCTACCGGACAGGCTTCCTGACAAAAGCCGCAATAAATACATTTCACCATATCGATATCGTAGCGGGTGGTACGGCGCGAACCGTCATCTCGCGGTTCCGCTTCAATTGTAATCGCTTGCGCAGGACAAACCGCTTCACACAATTTGCAGGCGATACAACGCTCTTCCCCATTTGGATAACGGCGCAGCGCATGCTCACCACGAAATCGCGGGGATAACGGGCCTTTTTCAAATGGGTAATTCACCGTCGGTTTCGGCCGCCCGTAATACTTCAAAGCGAGCCAGAACGCGGACAGAAAATCCTTCAACAGAAAACCGTTTAGAGCTTGTGCGATGCGCGACATGGATCAGCTCCTCCAGCTTTGAAAGTGGTCCGCAAGGCCCGGAAACGTAATCAGGACCCCGGCGACCAGCATCACCCAGAAAAGGCTAAGCGGCAAAAACACCTTCCAACCGATGCGCATTAATTGGTCATAGCGATATCGCGGCACAATGGCCTTCACCATGGCGAAGAGGAAAAAGAAAAAGAGGATTTTCGCGCAGAACCAGAAGACCGGCACCGTCTCCAGCGGGGCCCAGGGAATCGGCGAATGCCATCCGCCGAAAAACAGGATCGTCAGCATGGCGCACATCAGGACGATATTGGCGAGTTCTCCGATCATAAAGAGCAGGAACAGTGTGGAGGAATACTCCACCTGATAACCGGCGACGAGTTCAGCCTCGGCTTCCGGCAAATCAAAGGGCGGTCGGTTCGTTTCTGCGAGCGCTGACACAAAGAAAACCACAAACATCGGAAACAGCGGAATAAAGTGCCAGTTCAGCATGCCCACCCCGCGATCCTGGCTCTCCACAATGTCCGACAAATTTACCGACCCGACCAGCAGCAAAACGCAGATGATCACGAAACCGATCGAGACCTCGTAAGACACCATCTGCGCAGCTGATCGCAAAGAACCCAGAAAGGGATATTTCGAATTGGACGCCCAGCCGCCCATGATGATGCCGTAAACGCCGAGCGACGAAATCGCAAAAAGATAAAGAATGCCAACATTGATATCGGACACGACCAGCCCCGGACCCACGGGAATGACCGCCCACCCGATGAGCGCCAGCACGAAGGTGACAAGGGGCGCCAGAATAAAGACGGTTTTGTTAGCGCCGGCCGGGATAATAATTTCTTTAAAGACGAATTTGAAAAGGTCTGCGAAGGATTGGAGCAAGCCGAACGGCCCGACGACATTTGGCCCTTTGCGCATCTGCACGGCCGCCCAGACCTTGCGATCAAAATACATCAGAAAGGCTTGCGCCAGGAGCAGACTGACAATGATGGCGAGGGCCTGAATAACCACAGGAATTAGCCACCAGATCCAACCCGCATCGGTCGGCCGGGTCGACAGAAATGTCCACACTTCGTTCATGACGAGCGGGTCTTAGCGGGGATCGTCGCCCTAGTCACGTGGGTTTCGGGCGCTAAGCGGCCATATGGCGCATTGGAGCGCGATGCATCGGCGATTGCATATGGCTCGCAAGTAAACGAGGCCGTGCGATGGACGCTTTAATGAATGGTGATGCTGGACAAAAAGCCGCCGCTTTTCTCGACATCCACCGGCGAACCGTAGACGTCAATCGATCCAACGCCGTTAACCGACGCGTCTACGGAGGCTGTTGCGTGTACAGATGCATCCCCCACGCCGGATACTGTTACGTCGACATCGGCGCATTTCAGATCGCTCGCGTCGAGATCGCCGACCCCTGATACGGACGCCACTAAAGCGCCACAGGTTCCCGCTATGTCGAGATCGCCAACGCCTGACAAATTGGCCTCAAACGTCTCCGCGTCTACGCCGGTGATCTCGCCGTCTGCGACGCCCGCTGCGGAAATTCGTCGTAGCGTTGGAACGGATATCTCAGCGGTCAGGCCGCGATCGCGCCAACGGCGCTGGCCCCGCTCCCCGCGCCGTTTTTGCCCGAGACGCAAGACGCCGTCCTCAACAGTGATTTCCGCAACCGCCATTTCCGCCGGCGCACCGAGGATTTCGATTCGATAATCCGCGCCGACGACAACATCGATTTCGTAGACCCCCTCGACCGTAATGGCGTCGAACGCCTGGAGATCGAAGACCTCGCGAACATCTTTGCTTTTATCCCGCTCGCCGACATCGCCCATTTCGCCGCCGGCGACAAAAAACGCCGCCGCCGCGATTCCGATGGCCAAGAACAAGCCCAGCAATATCCCCAATATGACTTTCATCGCGCGCCTCCCGTGTTGCACCCGACGCTAAAACTAACCCCGTGAACATCCTTCGGCAAAGACCGTTTGTCGTTTATTCAGGGCGGGCTGGCGCGCGAGCAAAGCGCCGTCAAAGAAAACAGAGAGACGTTGCATCACTTACGATATTTGCTAGCGATATTGGCTGGCGGAAATAGCGCCCGCATTCGATCTCTGGATTCGATCAAAAATTCATACGGCACAAAAACAGCCTACGCATGAAATGCAATGATCGATACGCCGACCAAAATGACCCCGCCTCCCAAGAGAAGCGGCCAGGAAAACGCTTCCTTCAGGAACAAAACACCGCAGAGCGGCACCAAAAACAGTGTTATCGCAACAAACGGATAGGCCTTACTGAGGTCTGTATCCCTCAGTATATACACCCAAAAAATGCTGGCCGCGCCATAAAGGAAAATCGCAAAAAACAATGGCGGATGAAAAAGGACTTTGACAAATTCAACGAGTGAAAACCGTTGCGGCATTTCCATGCTGTTAGCCGCCACTTTGAATAACACCTGTCCGCCTGTCATCATGAAGACAAGCAGGATCATCAGTAGTGTCGACTTTAATGACATCGGCGCAATGACCATTGAATTTGGCGACCAGAACACTCGCGGACGCAATCAATAAAAATAAAATAGGGTGTGTACGTCATATTTAATGAAATTTTTGGCTCCGGGCGATCACTCGGATTTTCATCGCGAGGTAAACAATTAATCGTAATTCGAATTAATAATTCGTTCTCACGATTCTCTTTTTTCAACGACCGCTTCAATAAATTAGGGTGAAGAACAGGCTCGACCGCATTCATCGTGGAACCCGCCCAACCCGCTAAATGCGTGTCCGATTGCGCCGGAACGCTTAAGAGCGAGGATCATTCCGCTGCGATTTTCGTGGTCGCGGCTTGTGCGGAGCACTCAGCCATCGTTTGCGATGCGCGCGCGACCGGATTGGTGAGGTAATAGTCTGGCGTTGAACTGGTGAAAGGCTCGTCCGACAACGGTTCACGCGCGCGGAATGCAGAAAAATCCGGCGCGTCTTCCGGTTCCGGCGACTGATTCATACGGCCCAGAACCGGCGCGGCTTCGATCATCTCCTGGCGCAATGTCAGAAGATCATCATATGGGAGCGGCGCCCCCAGATGGGCGGAAAACGCCCGAAGGATCGCCCAATCTTCACGCGCGTCTCCGGGCGGAAAAACGGCCCGTTGCGAGATTTGCGCTCGGCCTTCCGTATTCACGAAGACGCCGCTCTGTTCGGAATAGGCGGCCGACGGAAAAATCACATCGGCGTGGCGGGCGCCCGCATCGCCATGGCTGCCCTGATAGATGACGAAAGCGCCGCCAAGACGGCGCGTATCAAACTCATCGGCGCCAAGATTAAAGACGAGATCAATATCGCGATTTTCGCACCCCTGTAAAATGCCTTCGAAATCGCGTCCGCCCTCTCCCGGCAGAAATTCAAGATCAAGCGCAGCCACGCGGGATGCGGCGTTATGCAGAATATTCAGACCGTTCCACTCAGGCGTAACAGCGCCAATCTGTTCAGCCAATCCAACAATTTCGGACAAGACGCCGGCGCCGTCGCTTCGGGCGAGCGCGCCCATGCCGACAATGATCGCCGGTCTTTTTGCATTTTTAAGAACGTCGAAAAACGCGCCCTCACCGCGCGCCAGCGCCGACAATGTCGCCGGCCCCGCCCCCAGATATTCGCATTCGTAAGACAATTCAGCCGGTTCTCCGATCGCCGCAATACGCAGATCGAGGTTCGCAAGCCAGGCTTTACGTATACGCGCATTGATCATCGGCGCTTCACGGCGCGGATTTGTCCCCACAAGGAGGATCACATCGGCGTCTTCCAATCCGGCAATGCTTGAATTGAAGAGATATCCTGCGCGCGGCCCGCCGCCAATCCTGGCGCCGTCCTGTCGGCAGTCCAAATGCGGCGCGCCGATTGAAGCCATCAGGTCTTTTAGCGCTTTGATGGCTTCGGCCGGGACAAGATCGCCGACAATGCCGGCTATGCGGTCAGGCGTCGTCGCTTTTATTCTTTCTGCGGCTGTCTCAAATGCAACGTCCCAGGTAACCGGTTCAAGCCTGCCGTCACGGCGTACATATGGGCGATCAAGGCGCTGGCGCTGCAAGCCGTCCCAGATAAACCGCGTTTTGTCCGCGATCCACTCTTCGTTGATATCTTCATGGGTCACGGGAAGAATGCGCAAAATCTCTCGCCCCCGTGCATCGATCCGGATATTCGATCCCACCGCATCCATGACGTCGATCGTCTGTGTCTTGCGTAATTCCCAGGGCCGCGCATTAAATGCGTATGGCTTCGACGTCAGCGCACCCACCGGACAAACGTCAATCAGATTACCGGTAAGCTCGCTGTCAACAGCCTTCTCCAGATAGGTCGTGATCTCTGCGTTTTCACCGCGATTGACGAGACCAAGATCATCGACGCCGGCGACCTCTGTCGCGAAGCGAACGCAACGCGTACACTGAATGCAACGGGTCATGATTGTTTTGATCAGCGGACCCATGTGTTTTTCTTCAACGGCGCGTTTGTTTTCCTCATAACGCGATCCGTCGCGGCCATAGGCGACCGCCTGATCCTGCAAATCACATTCCCCCCCCTGATCGCAGATCGGGCAATCGAGCGGATGATTGATGAGCAAAAACTCCATGACGCCCTCGCGGGCTTTTTTCACCATGGGCGTATTGGTGAAGAGTTCCGGCGGCGCACCTTCCGGACCCGGACGCAAGTCTCGGACATTCTGCGCGCATGACGCGACCGGTTTGGGCGGGCCGCCTTTCACTTCGATCAGACACATGCGGCAATTGCCGGCGACGGACAGTCGCTCGTGATAACAAAATCGAGGGATTTCTTCGCCGGCGAGTTCACAGGCCTGGAGCAAAGTCAGGTCGCTTGGGACCTCAATTTCCTCGTTATTTACCTTGATGACCCGAGTCTCGCTCATGCTCTTAACTCTCGACCTTCAAATACCACATCGCAGGACCGTTCCTTTAGCGGGATTTCACCCCCCAAGCCAGCGAATCGCAGCGCGGCAATTGATCGTGCTTACAATACGTTAGGCGCGGCGTTTCAGGATGAATTCCGGGTCGGCATGGGACCCGACCATGAAGAAATAATCATGCACTTTTTCGAATCCAAAGCGTGCGTAAAGGCGCTGCGCGCCGTGGTTTTCCGCATAGACGCTGAGATAAATATCGGAAAAACGAGCGTCCAGCCACGCAAGTGCGGTCTTCAGGAGCCGCGCGCCCACGCCATGGCCCTGTGTTTCCCGAAGGAGATAAAGCCGCAGCAATTCACCCGCATTCTCAGGATCATCTGGAACAGGGAGATTGCAGGGCCCGGCGCAGGCGTAGCCGACGCCGGCGCCGTCTCGATCTGTCGCCAGCCACACAGCGTGTTCGCGATCGGCGATTAACCGCGCATAAGCGCTCGGACTGTGATGTTTGTCTACAAACGCGCGAAAATCTTCCGGCCGATAC
>JBCDAD010000064.1:0-10962 GCA_039186325.1 Pseudomonadota bacterium
AAGTCGCGACGCGAATGGCCAAAGCGAAAGCAGAGAAAGCCTATGCTTATGCTGCCGATCGTTCAATTCAGTTTCATGGCGGTTTCGGTTTCACTTATGACTGTGATGCGCAGTTGCATCGCCGCCGCGCGCTATTTAACGCGTCGCAATATGGCGACGCCGCCTATCAGCGGAAGAAACTCGCCGAATTATTGTTTTGACATGCGTTGATCGCGCGGCCCTTTAAAGGATTGTTGTCATCCTGCGCGTGTCACCCCTGCGGGTTGACGGAGAGGAACCGTCAACAGGACTCTTTAGTTCAATATATCCGCTCTCGGAGGGTATGGACGATTGGGCGCTATGGACCCCCGTTTATACGGGGGTGACAATCCGACTTGCTGAGAGATTTTGAGCATTTTCTCGTCTCCCCTCAATGTCATTCCCGCGGACGCGGGAATCCATGACGAGATATCGCCGCTTACGGAGCGTGTCGCTCGTTGAGCGCGTGAAATCAGGCTGACGGTACGGCATCCGCCAACCGCGACGGTAACCACGTATTAGATGTTGCGCCTTGGAGGATCCTCTCGTTTCTCCCCCAATTCGTTTTTATTGAACGTCAACTTTTGTAAATCGTGCGCCCGTGACTTTCGCGGCTTTGAACGCCGCCATAAGATCATCGGACAAAAAAGCGGCCATTCCCGAGTAGTATTTGTCGTACCAAAGATGATGGCCGCTAATTTGAGACGCCGACAAAACCAACCGCTTATGTTTATGATCAAGCATTAATGCGGAAAGTTTACCTCCAACTCGAGGTTTATCGACTGGGTAACGCGATTCCCAAAGCGAAGATTTTTCTTTGTCGACGCCGTCGATGCGTTGGCAGATATTGAGCGCCCAGCGCCGTTCCGCCGACTCGCCATTCACCCAATAAAGGTCGATCGGGTAAAAGCGATGAATGTTGGGCTCTAAGCTTTCGATTGTGTGTTTGACTGAATCACTCACGAGCTTAACGCCAGCGCTACCAAAAATGTCAGGAATTTTTTTCGGGTTCTTGATAAACTGCGCCATTGTTGGGACGGTTTCGGGCTTGGCGGGATATCCCGATCTGAACACCCCCCCTCCAGCAATAGGGCTGCCAGGATCATCCATTGCATGGTGACGCTCCCATATGCCTTCGGCGAACCGAATATCGCTGCCGGCGCCATCAATCAGCTCGCCAGACTCATTTTTTTTAACTAGATTGGATAGCGCCTGATGCACGCCGGTTCGCCACATATAAGCCATTGTCGCCTCCCTGGGGCGTGAGTTTATAGACATTCGCGGCGAGGCTTTCTAGAAGCGGCGGCGTAGCCAGAGATATCGATCCTCGCCATGCGCTTAAGCCAGTTTTACTTACCGGTTCTGAAGGAAACGCCTTCGGAGGCCCAGATTGTCTCCCACCAGTTGATGCTGCGCGCCGGCATGATCCGCCAGGAGGGCGCCGGCATTTACGCCTGGCTGCCACTGGGTTTTCGCGTACTCAAAAAAATCGAACAGATTGTCCGCGAAGAGCAGGACCGGGCGGGCGCGGTTGAACTTCTGATGCCGACTATTCAGCAGGCGGATTTATGGCGGGAAAGCAACCGTTATGACGCCTATGGCAAAGAGATGCTGCGGATCGAAGATCGGGGCGGCCGGGAGATGCTGTTTGGGCCGACCAATGAGGAGATGATCACCGAGATTTTCCGGGCCGGCGTGCGATCCTATAAGGACCTGCCTAAGATCCTCTATCACATCCAGTGGAAATTTCGCGACGAAATCCGTCCGCGTTTTGGCGTGATGCGCGGCCGGGAATTCCTCATGAAGGATTCCTATTCCTTTGACGTGAACAAGGACGAGGGGGCCAAAAGCTATAATCGGATGTTCGTCGCCTATTTGCGGACCTTTGCGCGGATGGGCCTGAAAGCGATCCCCATGCGGGCTGACAGCGGACCGATCGGCGGGGACAGTCATGAGTTTATTGTGCTGGCCGAAACCGGCGAGAGCGAAGTCTATTGCGACCGGCGTCTGGTCGATATGCCGACGCCGCCGGCCGACACCGATTTTTCGGGCGATCTGACCCCGACCATATCGCCGTTCCTGGAACCTTACGCGGCGACGGAAGAAAAGCATGATGCGGCGGAATTTGAGCAATCCGTCACGGAAGCCGACCGCGTTTCGGCGCGCGGCATTGAGGTCGGACATATCTTTTTCTTCGGAACGAAATATTCCGAACCCATGAAAGCCGTCGTCGCCAATCCGGATGGCAAGGAAACGCCAGTGGAAATGGGCTCTTACGGCATCGGCGTATCACGGCTTCTGGGCGCGATCATCGAAGCGCATCATGACGATGACGGCTGCAAATGGCCGATGACGGTCGCGCCTTATCATGTGGGCCTTATCAATATGCGCGCCGGCGATGAACGGACCGACGCGGCCTGTGAAACGCTCCTGAAAGCGTTGGAAGCAGCGGGGGTTGAAGTGCTCTATGACGACACGCCCGCCCGGGCCGGTGAAAAATTCGCCCGCATGGATCTCATCGGACTGCCCTTGCAGGTGATTGTGGGCCCGCGGGGGCTGGACGACAATGTCGTGGAAATCAAATCCCGGGCGGACGGCGAACGCCGCGAAGCGCCGTTAGGCGAGGCGGCGGCGATGATCGCTGCGGAGGTTCACGCGGCGCTTGCAGTCAAGTGACGTGCTCGGGTCTGTCCGATTTGTAAGTTAGCGCCGCAATCCAGCGCAAACCGTCGCCCTCATTTTGACGACGTTGGAAACTAGGCTAGGACGCGGCGTCCGGCCTCATGCGACGCTGGCGGAAAAGAAAGTGACAATGATGGCCGATGCGGCGAAGGCGAGCGGGCCTTTCTCGTTTTTTGAATGGATGGTGGCGCGCCGGTATCTTGCGGCGACCCGGTCCGGCGCGGGCGTCTCGCTGATTTCCATCATCGCCTTTGTCGGCATCATGCTTGCGGTGGCGACGCTGATCATCGTCATGTCGGTGATGCAAGGGTTTCGCGCGAAACTTCTGGACCAGTTGCTCGGTTTGAACGGCCATGTCTTCGTTCAGTCCTCAGAACCTCTAACGGACTATGAAGACCTGATCGCATCCCTTCAGTCCGTACCCGGCGTGACGCATGCGGCGCCGCTCATTCAGTCGCCGGTCTACGCGACGACAGCGATTGGCGAAGAGGCGGTGATGACCCGGGCGATGCGCCGGGATGACCTGACGGACATTGGGTTGCTGTCCGGACCGGAGGAAATTATCGCCGGTTCTCTTGAAGATTTTGGGGTCGGTAAAAATGGCGGCAACCAAATTATGATTGGTGCGCGCCTCGCGGCCAATCTCGGCGCACGGGTGGGCGGCGGCGTTACGCTGATTACCGGCGGCGGAACCGAAACCGCTTTTGGGCGCGTGCCCGTGCGGTCCAAGACCTATGTCGTCGGCGCGATTTTTGAAGTCGATAACTCTCAATATGATTCCAGTATCATCTTTATGCCGTTTGAGCAGGCGCAGGTCTTTTTTCAGACAAGCGGCGCTGCGCAGCAGATCGAGTTGCGCATTGATGATCCGCAAAAGGTCAAACAAATCCTGCCTGCGGTCGAAGCGGCGGCGCCGGGATATCGACTACTCGACTGGACTGTTGTGATCGGGCCTTATTTTGAGGCCTTACAGATTGAACGCAGCGTCATGCGGCTCATCCTGATGCTGATTGTCGCCGTTGCGGCGCTCAATATTATTACTGGCCTGGTTATGCTGGTGAAGGACAAGACCGGCGACATCGCTGTGTTGCGAACAATGGGCGCGACGCAAGGCTCGGTCATGCGTATCTTCTTTTTGTCAGGCGCGCTGATCGGCCTTTTGGGTACGCTTGCCGGCGTTATTCTCGGTGTTCTGTTTGTTCATTTTATCGATCCAATCGAGGCGTTCCTTTCATTTCTCTCCGGGCGAGACCTCTTCAATGCCGACATTTATTTCTTTTCAAAGATCCCGGCAGAATTGCAGGTCAATGAAATTATCACCATCGTGACGTTCTCGCTGGCGATGTCATTTATCTCAACAATCTACCCGGCATGGCGCGCCGCGCGGCTCGATCCGGTAGAAGCGCTTCGCTACGAATAGGAGTGTCGCCCTATGAACCTTTCTGAACCGCAATTTGAAGGCTGGCTTTCGGCTTATGGCCGCGCGTGGGAGAAAAAAGACGGCGAGGCGTTCGGCGCACTCTTTGAAGAAAACGGGATTTATTACTGGACGCCGTTTGATGATCCGAAAAAGGGAATCCCGGAAATCATCAAGGCGTTTGAGGACGCAGTAGCAAACCAGGACGATATCGAATTTGGCGCCCGTGTCCTGTACGTTGAGGCGCGTTTGGGCGCGGCCCATTGGAGCTGTTTTTTTACGCGTAAGGCGACCGGTAAGCGCGTCCATCTAGACGGCATTTTCGTTGTGCAATTCGGCGATAACGGCAAAGCGCTGTCATTTAAAGAATGGTGGCACAGCGATGAGTAAAGACGCCGGCATTGTTTTGGCGCTGCGGGGCGTGTCGCGGCGTTATGGCGAGCTCGTCATCTTGCGTGATGTCGACATTGAGTTGCGTGCGGGCGAGACAATGGCGCTTCTGGGGCCGTCCGGGTCCGGAAAGTCTTCGCTTCTTCATATCGCCGGACTGTTGGAAGCGCCGTCGGATGGCGTCGTAGAAATTCTTGGGCGCGACGCAACGCATTTATCCGATGCGGAAAAAACCCGATTACGCCGCGACCAGCTTGGTTTTGTCTATCAGTTTCATCACCTACTGCCGGAGTTTTCGGCGCTCGGGAATGTGTCGTTGCCGCAGCTCATCAGCGGAACGAAAAAGGCGGTGGCCGACGACGAGGCCGTGCGCCTGTTAACGGCGCTGGGGCTGAAAGACCGGGTTAATCACCAGCCGGGGCAATTGTCCGGCGGGGAACAACAACGCACGGCGATCGCCAGGGCGCTTGCAAATAGTCCGGCGGTTTTGCTTGCTGATGAGCCGACCGGAAATCTCGATCCGAAAACGTCCGATGTCGTTTTTGATGCGCTCCTTGAAATGGTGCGGAAGGAAGGCCTTGCGGCGTTGATCGCCACCCATGATCAGCGGCTCGCCAAGCGCATGGACCGCATCATGGTGATCAAGGAGCAGGGGTTGGTGGAGGCTCGGCGCGAGCCAAGGCCTGCGTAAATTTGCGCTCGAAGTCCTTCCTCAAGCGGATTGCGGACGCAAAACCGGCAAACGAATTTTCGCAGAAATCCGCTTTTAAGCCGGCCGTATCGCGGTCACTTGTCCGACATTTATGGTGCCAGCCTTGAAGCCGGCCTCGCAATAGGCGAGATAAAACTGCCAGAGCTTTTTGAAGTGCTGGTCAAAACCCATGCCGCGGATATCGTCCCACGCCTCTAGGAAGCGTTGCTGCCAGAGACGGAGCGTTTCAGCATAGTCAAGGCCAAACTGGTCATTGCGTTCCCACTCAAGGCCCGCTTTCTCTATATGAGAGCGCAGAAGCGTTGGGCTCGGCAACATGCCGCCCGGAAACACATATCGCTGGATGAAGTCGGTGTTCTTCGCATACTGATCGAAAAATTGGTCCGCGATCGTGATGATCTGCATGCCGGCGCGTCCGCCTGGTCGAAGCACCTGACGCACCTTTTCGAAATAGGCGTCCCAATATTCGCGGCCGACGGCTTCGAACATTTCAATAGACGCAACCTTGTCAAAACGATCTTCCACGTCGCGGTAGTCCTGCAATCGAAAGTCGACTTTTTCAGAGAGCCCCTCTTTTTGGATGCGCTCTTTCGCATATGCATATTGCGAGGGGGAAATGGTGAGGCCCGTTACGTTGGCGCCAATCTCCTTGGCGGCGAATTCAGCGAAACCGCCCCAACCTGAACCGATTTCCAGAACACTCTCGCCGGGCTTCAGATCAATTGATCTCGCCAGCGTTTCGTATTTTCGGGTCTGAGCGTTATTCAGCGCCGTTGAGGTGGTTTCGAACCGCGCGGCGGAATAGGTCATGGTCTCGTCGAGCCATTTTTCGTAAAACTCATTGCCGAGATCATAATGCGCAATGATGTTTTTGCGTGAACCGCTCCGTGTATTGCGATTGAAAAAGTGGCGAAGGTTATTGAAGAAGTCGAATAACGGCGCACCGGTAAATACTTCTTGCATAACAGCCGCATTGCGCGCGACGAGCAGCAAGACCGCCGTTAAATCCGGCGTTTCCCATTGTCCGTCCGTGTAGCTTTCAAAAAAGCCGATGTCGCCGCCGAGGATCGTGCGCCTTGCGACGGCGTAATCACGGATATTGATCCGCGCCCTGGGCTCATCGCCATTCGTCCCTTCGAACGTCAGTATGCGCCCATCAGGCGTCTCAATCTGGAGAACGCCAATATGAATTCGCGACGCAATCGCGCAAAGTCGCCGAAAGAAGAACGGCGTACCCGCCAAGTCCGGGTCATTGCGTCGTGTATCATTTGCTAATTGGTTGGTCATATCACGCATGATTCTGCATTCACGCACGTCGTTGTCTAGATGGGAAGGCGCCACGGCCATGTCAATTATCCTTTATTGCCTGATACCGCTCAAGCGCGATTTCCCGCATACGTTTATGATCGACAATTGGTTCAGGATATGTCTCGCCGAGGGTGATCCCGGCGTCTGACAAAACATCTTCGGGTGCGAGCCATGGAGCATGAATGTGTTTAGACGGAAGATTTTTTAACGCAGGGATATATTCCCGGATATAGGCGCCGTCCGGATCGTAACGCTCGCCCTGGGTCACAGGATTGAAAATACGGAAGTAGGGCGCCGCATCGGCCCCGCATCCGGCAACCCATTGCCAGCTGGCTGAATTGTTTGCCGGGTCAGCGTCAACCAGCGTGTCCCAAAACCACGCCTCTCCATCTTGCCAGGGAACAAAGAGATCTTTTGTCAGGAAGCTGGCAGCGATCATCCGGACGCGGTTATGCATCCATCCTGTTTTCCATAATTGGCGCATGCCTGCATCCACAATGGGATAACCGGTTTCGCCTTTCTGCCATGCCGTCAGAAAAGATGGATTATCGTCCCACTCAAAGGCTTCGAATTCGGGCTTGATCGGTTTCGAAGAAATATCCGCATAGTGATAAAGAAGATTATAGGAAAACTCTCTCCATGCGATTTCAGACAAAAACTTATCGCCCGCCTTCGGATCTATACTCCCGTTGTCGATCGCATAATGCGTTCGCCGCCAGATTTCGTTTGGTGATATTTCACCAAATGCAAGATGGGGCGATAACCGTGATGTAAACTCGCAATCGGGTCGGTTGCGTCCATCTCCGTAATCATTCACGGGCCCGGAAAGAAAGTGATCGAGGCGTTCATTGGCGCCGGCTTCGCCTGGCCGCCACGTCTCGGAGAACGCCGCCGCCCAGTTTGGATTGCTTGGAAGCAGGCGCCAGTCGCGAAGATCATCCGAATAAAGATCGTTAGCGCCAGTGTTTAATGAACCTGGCGCGTCATGGACACCGTCACGGGACAGGCCGATTTTTTTCAAGTTTTTCCAGAATGGTGAAAAGACCCGATAGAAAACGCCTGAACCGGTTTTCGCCTCCCAGGGTTCAATCAACAAGGACCCATTGAACGATTGCGCATCCACACCGGCGTTTTTAAGAGACGTTTTGATCGTGGCGTCTATTTCGCGCTCGCCGGCGTCATAGCGCCTGTTCCAGTAAACCGCTTTTGCTTTGGTCTCGGCGCACAACTCTTGGAGGACTGATTTCGCGTCCCCGGTGCGCAATAGCAACCGACCGCCTTTTCTATCGACGACGGCCGCGAGTTGTTCAAGGCTGTGATGCAACCACCAGTTGCTCGCCGCGCCCTTTGGACGGGCAGCGTTGGTTTCGAGAATATATACCAGAATAATCGGGCCGTCTTCGGCGCATGCGGCTGCCAGGGCAGGGTTATCGTGTATGCGCACGTCGTTGCGAAACCAGACAATAGAGGGTGAATTTGACATATGGAGCCCTACGGTGATGTCACTGGACCGGATCGGTCGGACGCGTTAGGATATAACGGTTAACGCCGATTGGGGTTTCGAGCAGGGGAAAAAAATGGATATCAATCAGGTTCTCGCCCTGATCCAGGCTGGGGAGCTTTTGGGGGGTGGCGCTGTTGCTGTGCAGGCCGGTCTTTTGTTGCTGACGCTTGCGTGTTTTGTGGTGGCGATGATTTTCGGCGTCCAGGCGACAAAAGCGTCGGATGCCGCGCGTGAGGCTCGTGCGGAGGCGACGATGCAGGCGCGCATGGCGGAAAATCTCGCTTACGAAGTGCGCGCACTGAAATCAGAGATGGAAACCCTTGGGCGTGAGGTCACCGAAGCGGCCTACCGCGCGCCGGAACCCGCTCCCGCGGAAGTTTATGAGCCCGAGGCCGAAGCCCGTTTTGAGGAAGGCGCCGCGGAGCCGATCTCCAGAGGCGCGGACCCGGACTCGCAGGGCTATTCGGATGACAATGACAATCAGGCCTTGGAAGCGGCCAAAGTCGCTGCATCCGTCCCGTCTTCGATCCTGCGCGGCCGATTGCGCCGGCGCTAGAGCGGATTACAGCAAAAGGGGCGCGTGCCGGTTTTGCGTCCGCAATAGGCTTAAACAAGGACTTGGAGCCGTTTGCGCGTCTCTCTTTGTGCAAAACAGGTAACCACTTTTGCTGCGACATGCGCCAGCGTACGGTGTTAAAGAACGCCTACGGACAAACAGTCGTGAACATGGACGATGCCGATCGGTTTTTTACCGTCGACAACAAACAGGGCTGTAATCTTGTTTTTTGACATCAACGACAAAACGTCACCGGCAAGCGCGTCGGGAGCGACAGTGAACGGGTCTTTAGTCATGATGGCCTTGGCCGTTTCCGGCAGGCCGCCATCGCTCGCCTGACGTCTGAGGTCGCCATCGGTTATGATGCCCTCAAGATGCCCGGCTTGATTGATCAGGCCGACGCAACCAAACCCGCCGATCGTGATAACCGCAATCGCCTCAGAGAGGTTCGCTGTCATCGGCGCCAGGGGTAGGGCGTCCGCGCCATGCATGAGCTCGGTGACCCGGCGCAATGCCGCCCCGAGATTACCGCCCGGGTGGAACCCTTTGAAGTCTTTTGAGGTAAATCCCTTTTCGCGCAGAAGCGCGACCGCCAGGGCGTCGCCCAACGCCATCATCATCGTCGTTGATGTTGTCGGGGCGCGGGTTTCGCCGCAGGCTTCCTCAGCGGCTGGCATTAACAAAACGTGGTCGGCCGCAAGCGCCAAAGCCGACTGGGCCGCCGCTGTGATCGCTGCGACGGGGATTGAGAAGCGCGCTGCGTATCCCAATATGTCGCCGAGCTCAGTTGTCTCTCCGGATTTTGATAGAGCGATGATGAGATCGTCCGGCTGGATCATGCCAAGATCGCCATGACTGGCTTCGCCCGGATGGACGAAAATTGCCGGGGCGCCGGTCGACGAGAACGTCGCCGCCATTTTCTTGCCCACATGGCCGGATTTGCCCATGCCGGTGATGACGAGCCGTCCGCGGACCCGCGCCAATTGTGCAACCAATCGCTCGAAGTGTTCGCCAAGACTGTCTTGCAGCGCTTTAAGCCCCTCGATTTCGAGGCCGATGACTTCTTTGCCGATTTCCGCAAATGTGCTCATTGCGTTTGTCTTACTTTCTCAATGGCTTGCGCCCGTGTATGGCCCGCGCCATTTATTGCCGCCTGACGCGAAGGATCCGCACATGACAGGAACAGCGATGGTGTCCATCGACCATATGAAAGGTTCGCTGGAAATCGGCAATAGCGCGCCGCTTGCCGTCTTTGCCGGTCCATGCGCCCTGGAAAGCCGGGCGCATGCCCTGGAGTGCGCCGGCGCCCTGAAAGAAATCGCCCAACGGTTGGGTGTCGGTCTTGTTTACAAGTCGTCTTTCGACAAGGCGAACCGGACGAGCGCCGCCTCGGCTCGGGGGATCGGCCTTAAAAAGGCGTTGCCGATCTTTGCAGAGGTCCGTGACTCAATTGGCTTGCCAGTTGTTACGGATGTCCATTCGCCCGAGCAATGCGCGCGCGCCGCCGAAGCCGTCGATGTTTTGCAGATCCCGGCTTTTCTTTGCCGGCAAACTGATCTGCTGACTGCGGCCGCAGAAACAGGCAAGGTGGTCAAAGTCAAAAAGGGTCAATTTCTGGCGCCCTGGGATATGCGCAATGTCGTTGAGAAATTACGCGCAGCCGGCAACGAGCGCGTTATTGTGACAGAACGCGGCGCATCTTTCGGTTATAACACGCTTGTCAGTGATTTTCGCTCTATTCCGATCATGGCCCGCGAGACTGGCGCACCGGTTGTGTTTGACGTCACCCATTCGGTGCAAACGCCGGGCGGGTCCGGAACGACGTCGGGCGGTCAGCGGGAGTTCGCCCCTACGCTCGCGCGGGCGGCTGTGGCCGTAGGCGTCGCGGCTGTTTTCGCCGAAACGCATCCAGACCCTGACAAAGCGCCGTCAGACGGCCCCAACATGATACCTTTGTCGCAATTCGAAGCGTTTCTGGCTGAGCTTGTTGAACTTGATAAACTCGTTAAAGCGAGACCGTCCTTACACGGATTTCCGGCTTAGTGCGTTAAATAGTGGTTTTGAGGAAGTCCTTCATAGGCCCAGCGAAACGCTCATGTTTCAAAGCCAAGGCCACATTGGCTTTCAGCCAACCGAGCTTGTCCCCGCAATCGTGGCTGACGCCTTCATAGGCGTAAGCGAAGAACGGTTGTTCGCGCATGAGCGCATCCATGGCGTCAGTCAGTTGAATTTCGCCGCCAGCGCCGCGAGGCGTATATTCCAGGAGGTTAAATATCTCCGGCTGCAGAATATATCGTCCTGTAATCGCATAATTCGAGGGTGCTGAGTCCGGATCAGGTTTTTCAACCATGCCGGACATCTCAAATGCGCGGTCA
>JBCDAD010000065.1:0-10937 GCA_039186325.1 Pseudomonadota bacterium
AACGCACGCGCCTCGTCAGGGGCGGCTCATGGGCTGGATCCGCTGGAAGTATCGCTCTGGATGCTGGCGTCGCATGATCATTCGCTAACTGCTCGTTCGGGCATGTCCGACTGGCTTCCGGTTACGAAAGATCTCGCCAAAGGCAAGGCGTGGCCAATTAAAATTCGTCGTCCATTCATCGCTTCATATATTGGTGTTGGATGGGATGCAGCGGCGGTAGGATTGTTCGACTGTGCGTCTTCGATCAGTCAAGCGCGTCGTGACCGTCTTTCGCTGACCAGTCAAGAATCAATTCTCTATACAGATTTACAGTCATATGATGCGTTGTGTGAAGCGTGGGATATCGACGCGTTGCCAAATGAGTTTCGAAAAGACGTTTCTTCGTCAATCCCGGTATTGGCGTTTTCCGGCGATTTCGACGTCTCGACCCCCATCGAGAACGCCGAAGCGGTCATGCCTTTGTTTGAAAATGGCTATTTTGTGCGTGTTCGGCGCGGATCGCATAACGCTATGTTTGAGGCCATGAATGAACGTCCGGAACTGGGGAATGAAATTGTCTCTTGGTTGAATGGCGAGGACGGCCCGCCAAAGTTGATTGAATTGCCGTCGCCGTTTGCGGCAAATGACGATAATCCTTAGGATTAAGGCGGAAACCAGATATAGATATTCCGTCATCTAAATTATTTCGTGAACGGATTTTAATCCATGAAACCCTCGAATTAACTGTCAAATGACCGAAAGCGGATGAGATCCGGCGTAAGTTCTTTCAGATTTTTAACCCCTAATAGCGCCATCGTACGGCGTGTTTCCGCTTCCAGAATTTCCAGGCTTCTCAGAACGCCAGCCTCGCCATCGGCGCCAAGGCCATAAAGCCATGCGCGGCCAATTGCGACGGCTGTTGCGCCAAGCGCCAGTGCTTTGACGATATGACTTCCTCGGCGTACGCCTCCATCCAGGATGATGTCGGCATTGCCGTCTACAGCCTCCACAACACTGCGCAAAAGATCGATGCTCGGCGCTGCTGTATCCAGTTGACGGCCACCATGATTGGACACCCATATCGCGTCGGCGCTGATCTCCATACACTTTAATGCATCTGCGCTTGAAGATATTCCCTTCACCGCAAAAGGGCCGTCCCAGTGCGCCCGTAATTTGGCGGCGTCGTCCCATGTAACCGAATTAGAGAACTGTTTATTTATAAATTCAATTACATCACTATCATCATGAGGCGGATCAAAGTTTGCAACTTCGATTTTTCCGCTTGTCAAGAAATCCCAAAGCCACCGGGGTTTGGTCAATACTTGGGCGGCGAGTGACAAAGAAAGTTGCGGCGGTAGGGAGAAACTGTTGCGGGGGTCACGTTCGCGGTTGCCGGCGACGGGCGTATCAACGGTAAGAATGCAGCCCTCAAATCCGGCCGCCTTCGCCCGATCCATGAAAGCATAAACCAATTCAATATCGCGCCAAACATATAGCTGGACCCATTTTGGGGTTTGCGCGCCAACCGACAAAGATTCCAATGGCGTCGACGCCATCGTGGAGCACGCATAAACCGCACCGGCGCGCCGCGCCGCATTCGCGACAGCTGTTTCGCCTCGCTTCGGGTGAAATAGACGATTTGCAGCCACCGGTGCGATCAAGAAAGGCAGACGCGCGGCATGCCCCATCACTCTGCAGGTCAGGTCAATGTTCTCAACGTTCGTTAAGACGTTCGCGACAAACTCCAAATCGTCATATCGGCCAACCGACCTTTTCAACGTGACTTCATCATCGGCGCCGCCATCTATATAATCAAAGACCATCCTCGGCAGACGTTCGCGCGCCATACGCCTTAAGTCATAAATGTTTATTGCTTTCTTTGCCGATGACATAACTCTGATGCTCTAGTCACAGCGACCGAAGTTCTCAAGCGTTAAAAATACCGGCTGCCGGCGCGCATATGGTGTCGTGATCCTCATCAGCTACGATTATTGAACGCCAGTCTGAGCTGTATACATTGTACACATTTTGTGCTAGCATATGTTGTTTAGGGAGCGCGACCGCTATGGGTCAAGTTGCATCATTCGACGGGTTGTCGATCCACTTCAAAGAGGGCGGCTCGGGCGCACCGCTTTTGTTGATCAATGGCTTTGGACCGCCCTGCGTATGGATGGCGGAAATGTACGGGAAACATTTCGCAGAACGATTTCAATATGTGGTGTCGGATTTGCGTGGCGTGGGACGGTCTGATCGTCCAGACGATATCGCCTCGCTCGATCTCGAAGATTTTGCCCGCGATCATCTCGCAGTAATGGACGCAATGGGGTGGGAGCGCGCTCACATTTATGGCGGCTCAATGGGGGCGTCGATTGCAACCCAGCTGGCGCTAATGGCGCCAAAGCGTGTAAAAAGCCTGGCGCTGGGAAGTTTCGATTGTGGCTACCCGAATATTCTCTCCAAAAAATATCAACGGGTCCTCAAAACCCGCGTGCGTTATGGGAAATCTATTTTATCCCAGAAAACGGATCCAGAAGGCGCAGCGCGCGTAATCCTGGAGACCTATTACGGTGAAAAAGAATCCGAGTGGAAGCCGGGCCTTGAAGCGTTCATTATCGCCATGTTGAAGGAAAATCCCATGGAAACGGATTTCCCGCCGTTGCAAATGCTGCAAACACTACCGGATAATCTCGATGCGATGATTGATCGGTTGCCGGATGAAGCAGATCCGATCCCGAAAGCTGTGAAAGGAAGTCGTGATTTCGTCACCGGCGATTTGTGGGAAATGCTTGATCAGGTAAAACCAAAAACCTTACTGCTCCATGGCGTTGATGATGAAATCGTTCCTTATCAGAGTTCGGTTTATGCGGTTTCCAAAATACCTGATGCTGAGCTTCGCCTGTTTAAACCGATGTATCACAGCATTTCCGGCAGCGCCCAAATTCTTCGGGACGTCGGCGACTGGATGTTGCGATATGAGTCTTAGATCATGCGTAATCTCATATGAATAAAAAATTGGTTCTTCGGGCCGCCATAGGCGTTTTGGGCGTCATTGGATTTGCCGCTCTAGCCGGATATTGGTGGCTGAAATCAACCGTGCCCGACTACACCCGTAACCTGCAGGCGCCTGCGCTTGCGGCCGTCGTCGAGATTGTCCGAGATGAATGGGGCGTGCCGAATATCACTGCGGAGAACTTTGACGATGCCGCCTACGCCATGGGTTACGTGCAGGCGCAGGATCGTTTGTGGCAAATGGAAATGCTGCGCCGCGCTGTCCATGGTCGCACCGCCGAAGTCCTTGGGGAAGCTTTGCTGGCAGGCGATATATTTTACAAAGCGATTTACGATCTTCCGGAAATCGCACGTCTCTCTTTTGAGCGCCTGGATGATGAAACCAAAAAAACATTCGCCGCATTCGCAGAAGGCGTAAATCTGGCGATCGCCAATGG
Organism: Pseudomonadota bacterium; assembly: GCA_039186325.1. Classification (GTDB taxonomy): domain Bacteria; phylum Pseudomonadota; class Alphaproteobacteria; order Caulobacterales; family Parvularculaceae; genus Hyphococcus. Next base: position 3,426 of record JBCDAD010000065.1, read on the forward strand.
GGAAGGGGTTTCGTCGCCGGAGTGGACGCTGCTCGGGATCCAACCGGAACCTTGGACAGCGTCGGACGTGAATAATTGGATGACGATTGTTTCCGAAACCGCGGACGATGGCGGACGCGAGTTGGAAATCGCCGAACATGAACATGTGCTGGAAAAAGACATCTTCGACTTTCTCTATGAAGAACTGCCGGCGGAATTTCCGACGCTATATCGCGATACCGGGGGCGAGAATATCGACCAGGGGCAAGCGCATGGCGCCGGCGACGTCGATGCGAACCGCGGCACAAACTTTTTTGTTCTGAGCGGTGAGAAAACCGAATCCGGCAAGCCGATCCTTGCGGTTGATCCGCATCTGCCAAACCATGCGCCCAGCATCGTTTATCCCGTCGTCGTCACGCTGCCGGATGACGTGATTGCGGGCGGGGCCTGGATTGGATCGCCAGCGATCGCCTTTGGCCAAAATAGTCGGATCGCCTGGGGTATGACGCACATGTTCGCCGACACGCTTGACTATGTGGTTGAGCGAATAGACCCGAAAAATCCGAACGCCTATTTGACGCCTGGCGGGCCAAGACCCTTCACCTACAAAACGGTCACCATCGACGTGAAAGGCGTTGGCGAACGACAGTTTCGTGTCCGCCGCAGTCATCGGGGCGCCGTGGTGAGCGACAAGTTCCTTGAAGCCGATGAAAATGGCGTCGCACCGGCGGGCGTGAGCGACGAGTTTGCTATCATTGAAGAGCTTTTTGGACCGGGGCACGTCGTTGTTCGTCGCCAGGTAAACGCTGAAGTTGGCCAGCTAACAATTCAGTCTACGAAGAATATGAGTCTCGCAAAAAATTGGAAAGAATTTCGAGATGCGTTGCGTGATTATGAGTGGACGAATAATGTTGTGTATGCAGACATTGATGGCAATATCGGCGTCCAAATGTCGGCCCGTCTGCCGCTGCGAAATCAAGTTGGCGGGTGGAATGGTCAGCGCCTGGCCCGGGGGTGGCTAGGCGAGGGAGAGTGGGTGGACTTTGTTCCATTTGATGAACTTGCCACGATTTTTAACCCGCCAAAGGGATGGATAGCGGACTCCAATAGCCGGGCTGCGCCGCCGGAATTCCCATACCGGGTTACTGACAGTTTCTCACCGCCCTGGCGCGTGATGCGCGCTTACGAAATGATCGAGATGAGCGATAGACATTCGCTTGAAAGCGTCGCTGCGATCCAGCTTGACGGACATTCCCGCCAGGCGCGATGGCTGTTTGATCACCTACGAAACATCCCAATGACCTCCGATCAAGCGCGCGAAGCAATTGCGCTGCTTGACGGATGGAATTTTTACATGGATCAGGATCGGCCGGAGCCATTATTATACAGCGCGATCGAATTGGCTTTGCAAGAGCGTATCATCAATCCGCATCACGAGAGTACAGCAAGTCCTCGAGCCGACGTGTTGTTGTTAGCGCGAATAATAGATGCCAACCACGAATGGTGCGATCATCCAAAAACGGCGAAACGGGAAGACTGTAATGACGCGGTAAATGAAGCCATCCTTAAGGCGATAAACGCAGTATCGCAGAAGCATGGCCGGGAATTTACGAAATGGCGATGGGGTTCGGAGCATCATAGCGTGTATGAGGCATTTTATTCGTGGGCAAATCTTCCAGTATTTGGCAATTGGACTGAATCCTCTGTTAAGGTGAGTACCGGCGAGAATACGCTCAACCAAGGTAGCGCGTCCCGAGACGTCGAGATGGACAACCTTTTGTACGATTTGCAGTTTGACGCGGACGCCGGCGCCACATTCCGGATGGTGGCGGACCTGAGTGATCTGTCGAAATCGCAGTTTATTTCGGCGCCAGGCATTTCCGGAAATGTGATGTCTCGCCACTTTGACGACCAAGTTGGTCCTTGGGCGAAGGGAGAGTATTTTCAGATGGCGAGGCCGTCGCCTAAACGCCAATCGGTCACGATACTGACGCCGTCGACTGAATGATTGCGCAACCCAATAGTGACATCGTCAATCGCAGATACGTTGTCGACCCTGCTGAGATGTCGAACGCCATGTATGCGCCTAAAAAAACCTCGGATAACAGAACGATAAAACCAGGATTGGATGATGATGAAAAATGACGATCCGGTGGACGAACTTGTCGCCAAGACAAGCGGCCTATCGCCGATAACCGTATTATTTGTTGTAGATGGCGAGAAGGCGAAGATCGGTGATGGCGAGCCCAAAGCGACGTTGTCTCTCAGCCGTGAAACCCTGCGAAAAATGCTCAACAATGAGGAAGACGCAACGGCCCTTTTTATGAAGGGGGAATTGACAATCGAAGGGGACATCGGCGCGGCGGCCGCTTTCGGTCAAGCGTTGCAACCGGCAGACGACACGGCGCCCACTGCAGCGCCGGAGCCCGCTGGCGCCGAAAATCCCAATATCGCCTATTTGGACAATATTGGGCTTATCGTCCAGGACCTGACCGGGATACGGCCAAAATATGAGGCGCTCGGATTTAACCTTGCGGCGCGCGGAACCCATTATTACGAAAGGCCGGAGGGCGTATTCACAAAATGGGGTACGGCCAATCACTGCGTGAATTTCCGTGATGGCGGGCTCCTCGAATTTATTGGTCACTACTATCCAGAGCACCCGGCTGGTCTGTATGGAGAGCAGTTAAAAGCCAGTGGTGATCATTGGGGAAAAATCACGCTTCATGTAAATGATTGCGATTTAGAGATCGCCAGACTGCGTCGGCAAGGGCTCCCGGCCGCTGAGCCAAGCATACTTTATCGGTACACCGATGGGGACGTATTTGATCCGGCGCCGTCTCGCTCGAAGAAGACTCACTTATTTTCCTATCCGAACTCTTTTGAAGATGGGTTCATGACCGTGGGCGCCCAACATACCCTTGGCGCATTTCCAATTTCTGAGGAACATTTCAACCACCCGAACGGCGCGCTGCGAATGACATTCGCTTTGATTGGTGCAACAGCTTTGGAAGCAACGGTTAAGCGTTACGAGGAGGCATTATCAATCCAAAGCACAGCGTTACCTACGGGCCGCGATATCCATCTTGGTCGCGACACGCACCTTTGTTTTGTCAGCTCAGAACGGTTGCCGGATAGCCTGCAGGCGCAAATGGGTCACCGACATATCGCGGTTCTCGGCGCCGGCTTTGAGGTGCGCGACGTGTCGGCGACACAGCGGTATCTAGAGGGCGCCGACATTCCAACTGAAGAAACGCCCTGGGGAATTGGCGTTACGACGCCAATTCCTGGAGGCGGGGCCGTCTTCTTTGGTTAGTCGGCGTGTTGATGAGTCGCAAAACGCAGGTGAAAGAGACGAAATTGGATTTCTGCTTTGACCATTAAACTTGAAGACATTGAAGCGGCTGCCGCCCGAATTGATGGTCACGCCGTTCGCACGCCCCTTATTCAGTCTGCAGAACTGGATGCGCTTATGTCGGCGGAAATATTAATCAAACCCGAGAATTTGCAACGTTCCGGTTCTTTCAAGTTCAGGGGCGCGTTCAACCGATTAAAAAAACTTGATGACCCAGCACGCGCCGGGGGTGTGGTGGCGTGGTCTTCGGGAAATCATGCGCAAGGTGTGGCTGCGGCGGCGCAACTGCTCGATATACATGCAGCGATCGTGATGCCTTCAGATGCGCCGCACATAAAACTGGATAAAACGCGGGGTTTCGGCGCTGAAGTCGTCCTCTACGATCGATATACACGAAGCCGGGAGGAGATTGCCGCCAAACTTGCGGAAGAACGTGGGGCGGTCCTCGTGCCCTCTTTTGACGATCTGGACATCATCGCAGGTCAAGGCACATGCGGATTGGAATTTTACAATCAGTGCAAAGAGCGGGGTGTGAAACTCGATACGCTTTTCATTTGTTGTGGGGGCGGGGGTTTGACCGCTGGCATGGCGACGGCGTTTAAGGCCTGTTCTCCGGCTATCGAAATATTCTGTGTTGAACCGGAAGACTTTAACGATCATGAAAGGTCTCTGAAGTCCGGGCAGATTGAGAAGAACGCGCCCGACGCGCGTTCAATCTGCGATGCACTCCTTGCGCCACAGCCAGGCGCCCTGACTTTTCCAATCAACAAAAGGCTGCTAGCGGGCGGGGTTTCCGTCTCAGACACGGAAGTCCTGCACGCAATGGCGTATGCTTTTTCGACGTTGAAACTCGTTGTGGAACCCGGCGGCGCCGTGGCGTTGGCTGCTGTTCTTTTCAGGAAAATTCCAGTTGAGGGACGGAAAATCGGTGTCGTGATCAGCGGCGGAAACGTCGATCCCGCATTATTTGCAAAAGCAATCGCAACGAAAATTTGAGGAAAAATATACGAAGTTTCTGAAATCGCCTTGCGCGAGACCATAACACAGGAATTGGTCACGGCGGCAATCGCAGATATTTTTTGTTGCTGCGACGGCGCGTGCGTTAGCTATTCGTGCGCTTGCTCGCAAAGATCCGAGATTGCTGGGTATTTTTGGGGCGGGCGGGTAAGCTGCCTTTCAGATCGAGGCCGCTCTTTCTGAACGCGCTTCTGCGTCACTTTATATCGCGGACCTGTCATTGTTTGACCTTATAAAGAACCGCCCAAGGCTTTGTTCGTTTCATGGTTTTATTGAGCGATCGGAGATATCTCCGTAACCATGGTTTGTTTTGGCGTTCTTCCGTAAAACGGAACATAATCGCCATTAACCCATTTCTCGAAGAACGAATTCCAGTAACGGGAATAGGCGTTGCCTGAAACGCCGCTGGCGATCATATGTCGAGAGTTTTTCAAATCAGATAAATCCGCGATCATTCGATATGTTGCTGCGTGGTCGGCGATAAAGTCCAATCCCTTCAATAAGTCATCATGCGGCGTATCAGGCCGATAGCTGGATGCGGTATTCAGTACGCCGGGGCCGCCGCCAACGGGCGCCCGCGCTTCAGTAATTCCGCCGAATAAGGGTAAGTGCGCCCAAGAGAAATAAGCCGGCAAAACAACTTCATGCGCGTCACCCCAGCGCCACGTAGAAATATCATCACCAAGTTCCGTCATTAGTCGATCCATGGCGAGATCAATTGCATCGTTTGTTGCTTCGTCGCAGGTCTCTATGTCGACCGTGTCAGGGTGATCGCACCAGACGTGATCAGACTCAAGGATGCGCGAAATTAAAATGACATCGGCGGAGCGTTCGGCTGCAGCTTTACCATGGACGTTGATCAACCGTTGTTGTAACGCGAGCTCGAACGCTGCGTAGATCAGTGGTTCCGGCTGTTCGGCGCGCATCTGGAAATCCCAACGTCTGAGATGCTCAAAGGCTTCTTTACCGACCGCGGATGTTGGTTCGAAATTCGACAGGGCTGTAACGAGCCATTCTGCCTGGCCAGAAAACAGATCCAGTTGAATATCCGCGATTGAATTCAGCGAGTGTTTGTTCGTCGCCGACAACAGGTCATATGACCGTCGTACACGCCATGCCGGCGAATAGACATCGCTTATGCGAAACGGAAAATCGTCGCCGACGGCTCGGCTATTTGAATCCGCAATCCAACCTTTTGGCGGATTATATACGTATGGGAGCGAATCAAAGGGTATATATCCGTTCCATTGTCCTTCGCCGAGCCAGCCGCGAGCCGGGCGCCGTCCATTCCAACCGTTGATAATTTTTCTGTCCGGCAAGCGCGCCGCCATTTGAACGCCGATATTGCCGTCCACATCAGCATAAGCGAGATTGTTTGTTGTTTCGAAATCCCGAAGCGCCTCCCTGAACTCGTCCCAATTTCGGGACCGGCTGACATTGACGATTGACTGAAGGGTCAAAATTCCAACTTCAGCATTGACCTGACGTCGAACGACGACATGTCCTGGTCCATAAACGTCTTCGAGCTGCGCGAGTGTTCCCGTCGTCTTACCATCTTTGAAGAGACCCGGATCGCTCACCACCACACCGCGACTGGTTTCACGGACAGTAAACGTCCGCGGCTCACCGCCTTTGACAGGGATCGTGACTTTACGCGTATCGAAAGGGACGGACCCTTCCGGCGACAAATAGTTTTCCGGATTCGCCGGGTCTATGCGTTCTACAATATAGTCTTCAATGTCCGCATAAAGATGGGTCATGCCCCACGCGATGCGGCTGTTGTGACCGAATGCAATCGCTGGCGTGCCGATCCAGGCGCCGCCGGCAATGACATCACCTGGAAGGGTGATAATGACGGGGTAGACAACACCGGGCCCGTATGCGGGTAAATGCGGGTCGACGGCGAGAATGGGTTTGCCGGTTTCGGATCTGTCAGGGCCGACAATAAAGAAATTGGTTCCGATACCGTTTTTGCGGTCATCTATATCGAACCTCCCGCCTGTCTGGGTCGGGAATTCTTCGAGATCGGCATAGAGCGTTGGGAACGCGGCCGGCGCTGGTGCGTGCAAAAAGTCCACGATTTCGCGCGAAAATGTTTTTTCTTGAATTTGTTCACTCATTTCGCGCGATCCATCGGTCAGCAATCGCAATGTGTTCGCAGCGAAAACAGAAACGTCTTCGGCTGTCCATGGTTTCGGTTCAATATTGAGGAGCGCCCATTCAGGTGACGACGTCGCTTCACCCTTCGCGATAGCAAGGTTCACACCGGCGGCGAACGCATCAAAGATTTCGCGAGTGTCGTCGTCCAAACGACTGTGCGTTTTTTTGAGCATTTCAGGAAGCTTCGCCAAAGCGCGATTGCGCAGGTCTTCGTAAACAAAAGCTTCGCCAATTACCTGCGCGGTTTCGCCATGGGCGGCTCTGCGCATCATTTCCATCTGCCAGAAACGGTCCTGCGCCTGCGCATATCCCATGCCTAACGCGGCGTCGGCAAAATTTTGTGCGGTGATATGTGGTATGCCCGTCTCATCACGTTCAATCTGTATGGGCGCTGTTGCATCTTCGGAGATGATATTTTTTGAATAATCGGGTAGGGTCGTATTGAGCCACAACCATATGCCGATACATGTCGCGAAAATTATAAGCGCAGCGGCAAGTGCGATCTTCGTTACGATACCCCTCGTCATTGGCGTTTTCCCGGTTCTCTGAATTTTGTCGGTCCTGATACCTGTTCCTATATACAGCGTACACAATCAGTGAAGCAATTGATGCGTCTGACTTTATGACCAATCAATGGAATGAAGCGCTGACCTGTTTCCCGCAGGTGGACGGGTCAGTTCCGATATATGAATCACGGCTCTCTCAAACTCCTTTAGCGACAAAAAATGCGATTGACCGACCCCTTCATCGGCAGGTTGGAAGCTTGCGCATGATCGCAAAATGTGTACACTGTACTCATATTTTCGCCTGAAATACATCGCCGAAATCGAAATTACCCAAGAAGAATTATGGCGCAAACAACACAGGGCGGTCCGTCCGGTTCAACATCAACTATCGCTTATCAAACGACCCTTGGTCGTTGGGCTGTGGTTGGTCTGATCATGGTGGGAATGGTCTTTTCTCTGGTCGACCGGCAAATCATTGCGCTGCTGGTTGATCCA
>JBCDAD010000066.1:0-9770 GCA_039186325.1 Pseudomonadota bacterium
AAAACGGCAAAGAACATCGTTTTGATAAAGCGATCGAAATATGGTGCTGAATGATCCGGGTCCAGCGAAAAGAGTTGGGAAATAATCAGCCAGAACGCGAACAGAATGGCCAGCACTGAAATAGAACCGATACGGAGTTTTGGCCAACTCCCGGTAAACGCATAGGCGCCAAGCGTGACGCCTGCAATGATCGCATTTAGCGGTACGCCATAGACGCCATAGGCAAGTTGGTGCGGCGTCATAATGGTGAACCACGCCCATGCGATCAGTCCGGCGAACGGGTATCGGACAATCACGGGGATCGTCGCGAGAATGGTTAACAAGACAAGTGCGTCACGCATCTAAAAACCATATGCCGACGGCGAGCGGTTGCACCGAAAACGGGTACCGAAAAATGCGCTGGTGCTTCGACCCGGCCATAATGAGACGGTCTGCAGGATCTGCGCCCATTAGACAAAAAGAAAGGGCGAGCCAGTGGCTCGCCCCCTCAAACGTCGTCCGGTGGAGTCGATAAGGTCGTGTCAGAATTTTTTCCTGATCGTCACGCCATAAGTGCGCGGGGCATTGGCGTAACCAGAAACAGAACCTTCTTGAATAACGGTCGGAAAACCCTGAATAATGTACTCATTGTCGGTCAGGTTGCGGCCCCAGAAAAGAAGTTCGAAGCCATTTTCGTGCTCGAAACCGACACTCGCATTCACCTGCTTCACGTCCCGCGTGAACGATAATGGAATATTTTCGATCAATGAGGTTCGCGTCTCATGCAAATACTCTAGACGGGCGAAACCTGCCAGCGCATCAGTAAGATCAGCGGTATATGTCGCCGTCGTCGTCACGCTAAGCGGATGAATACCCGGAACGCGTGTGCCGGACAGGTCTCGGAAATCTTCGTCATTGCCGCAATTGGCGACGTCGAATGGCGTACAACCAGCCATCGTAAATGAATCAAACTTCGGATCGAGATAGGTGGCGGCGAAAGTGAGCGCCAATGCGTCGATTGGAGAATAGAGTGCGTCAACCTCAAATCCGCGTACGGATTGTTCACCGGCGTTTGCAAGATTAAACCCTGAGCCAGTGAAAATGTTGGACTGGAAGCCCTCAATTTTCTGGTCGAACAAGGCGACGTTGACATACCCGCCATTAAACCGCGCTTTCACGCCCAGTTCGAATAGTCTTACATCCTCTGGTTCGGATGATCGACCGAAGCCGGTCACAGGATCCGGCGGCTGGGAGTCGGAAGAGAGATTAAATGCGCCGGCTTTCCAGCCCGTGGCGTAGGTAAAGTAAGCATTGACCGCGTCAAAGAGTTCGTAGCCAATTCGTGTTGTATACGTAATCGCGTCATCTTGCACGATGCCGTCATCGAGCGGGTTAGACGGATCCGGGAAATTGACTTGCGGTTCGAAGAATTGAAGCGCGTCGAACCCAACGGCGTCGATCGCCAGCTGTGCGTCGGTCGTCGCAAGTAATGAGAACGCTTCATTCAGCGTGCTAGTCCCGACAACTTCCTTACGGTCATTCACATACGAGACGCCGCCGCTAAGCGTTAGCCGATCAGTTACCTCAAAATCGACGGTGCCAAAAATGGAGAACGACCGGTTGTCCATGACATATTCGCCAAAAACGCCAGAACCTTCGGCGAAGAGCGAACCGATCGGATCAAATCCCAGACTGATCAGCTGTGGGGCAAAAAATGCAGGACTTTCCCCGAGTGCGATTGCGCTTCCTGGTCCCGACGCCGTCGTCTCGATTATTTCGCCAACTGATGCGACGGCGCCAAGTGTGTTCACAACGTCTCGTCCGTCAGCGCCGAAGACAACATCACGGTCGAATTCCACCGTTTCGTCAAAATAGAAACCACCGATGAGCCAATTGAATCGATTAGCCCCTGTCGACGCCAGACGAACTTCTTGCGTGAACGTTTCAAATTGGCGTTGTTGCGGGTTTTGCGCTACGTCAGCCGCCGAAAAATCCACATCGGTATTACTATCATCTGTTTGTTCCCGATATGATGTGATCGACGTAAGCTGCATGGTTTCAAGATCCCAGTCAGCTTGTATCGACGCGCCGTACCCTTCCAGCCTGTTGGACGTTTCGGTATCCAGCGCGACCTCGCGAGCGAACGGATCAGAATCGTCGCCAATTGGAAATCCAAGCCCCGGTACAGTCACGCGCACGCCGTCAAGCCGCGGCGCGTCAACGACACCTGGTCCGATCACAAGCGTATTCGGGCCGTTCAACAGCTGGACCGCGCCACAACAATTTTCATCAATGCGATTGTAATCCGCGATGGCGCGGAAAGATAAATAGTCTGACGGTTCCCAGAGCAGTTGCCCGCGGATTGCGTAGCGGCCGCGCTCATTCTGGTCCTGGCCGGTAACAACGTTTGTATAGTAACCTTCGCGGTTATTTGTGTTGCCGGATATACGGAAAGCAAGCGTGTCCGTAATCGGGCCGGTTAGCGTGCCTTTAAATATGACATTGGTGAAGTTGCCGTATGTCGCTTCAACGCTTCCGCCCCAATCGAATTGTGGTTGTTGTGTTGTTATGCTGATTGCGCCGGCGGAGGTGTTCTTGCCAAAGAGTGTCGATTGAGGGCCGCGCAAAACTTCAACGCGTTCCATAGTTGGAAGATCGAGAATCGCTGAACTGGAGCGGGACCTGTACACACCATCGATAAAGACGCCTACCGAGGGTTCGATGCCCGGGTTGTTTGCGCCGTTGCCGAAGCCGCGAATCGTAAAGTTTGTTTGCGAAGAGTTTTGCAGCTGACCAATTCGCAAAGACGGAACCACCGTTTGAAGATCCAGGAGGTCGTTAATCTGGGCTTTTTCGACAACGCTTTGATCGACCACGCTGACCGCTACCGGTACTTCCTGCAATGTTTGCGGCCGCTTTGTCGCCGTCACGATAATTTCATCGCCCTGGGCGAATGCGGGGGCTGACGTCGCAGCAGCAATAAGCGCCGAAGTTCCGAGCAGCAGTTTCGATTTGGCCATAAAGCCCTCCCTGACACACTTGATTATTGGGTTTCGTTAACCGCATCGTAGTTAACGAACACCGAAGATTTTTATCCGGTAATTTGGAGGATAATGACGTGGCGGGCGGCAACGCCAGAATGAATGCCGTGATCTCGTGGGATTGTTGCGTTTATGTGTCTGGAAAGCCACAACTTAAGGCGGTAGACATACAAGCAAGTAAACTGTGTAGTTTAATAATCTATAGCGGCATTAATGCGCATGCGGAAAATGAGTAGCGTCAGCTCTATCGATGGGGTTGTCATTCCTGGTGTGACGACGCCGCCATGAGCCGGGATGATAAGGCCCTACCGTCGCCATTTCAGGAATGGTTCGACGGGCGCGGGTGGGCGCCCCGGGGGCATCAGCTGGATTGTCTGCGCGCCGCCGATGCGGGCCGCTCGTTTTTGTTGATCGCGCCCACAGGGGGCGGAAAAACCCTGGCGGGATTTCTGCCCAGTTTAATTGCCCTCAATCGTCGTGAGCGTCCGGAAACAGGGCGTCTGCACACGCTTTATATCTCTCCCTTGAAGGCGTTGGCGGTTGATATCGCCAGGAATGTGCAAACGCCGGTCGCGGAAATGGGCCTTGATATCGCGATCGAAACCCGGACGGGCGATACGCCGCAAAGTCGCCGGCAGCGCCAACGGCTCAATCCGCCGGACATTTTGCTTACGACACCGGAGAGCTTGTCTCTGCTTCTCGCCGCCCCGGATGCATCAGATTTTTTTGGTGGGCTGAATGCGCTCATCCTGGATGAGCTTCATGCTTTGGCGTCCAACAAGCGGGGGCATTTGTTGTCGTTGGCGATCGCCCGGTTACGTAAAATCGCGCCAAATCTGGCGCTTGCGGGCCTTTCCGCGACCGTGCCGGACCCGAAGCCGTTATTGAACTTTCTGACGCCGCAAAATGACCCGGCCGCGAGCCAGGCCGAACTCGTTCTCGGCGCGCCCGGCGCACAACCCGTTGTCGATGTTCTGGTGTCGAAAGAACGCATACCATGGTCGGGCCATTCAGGGCGCCACTCATTTCTTGAGGTATACGAACAAATTCGCAAGGCCAGTCTGACATTGGTGTTTGTAAATACACGCAGCCAGGCGGAAGCGACTTTTGCGGCCCTTTGGGATCTCAATGAAGACGGGCTTCCAATTGCATTGCATCACGGGTCGTTAAACGTTGATCAACGGCGCAAAGTCGAAGCCGCCATGGCGAAGGGCGTATTGCGCGCTGTGGTATGCACCTCGACACTCGATCTCGGCATCGATTGGGGCGATGTCGATCTTGTGGTGCAGATGGGCGCCCCAAAAGGCGCCAGCCGCCTCACGCAACGCATCGGTCGAGCCAATCACCGGATGAATGAACCGAGCCGGGCGCTCCTGGTTCCGGCCAACCGCATGGAGGTTCTGGAATGCATCGCCGCCAAACAGGCGATAGAAGAGGGGGCGCTGGATGGCGCGCCGCCGCGGGTCGGCGCGCTTGATATTCTGGCGCAACATATTCTTGGCATGGCGTGTTCCGGACCCTTTCAAGCCGATGATCTTTATGAAGAAATACGGTCCGCCGCGCCTTATGCAACGCTGTCGCGGAAAGACTTTGACGACGCCCTCGCATTTGTGTCGACCGGCGGGTATTCGCTGAGCCGGTATGAACGCTATCGCAAACTGATTGTCTCGCCGGATGGCGATTATCAGGTTCGTGATCGACGCGTCGCTCAGCAATACCGCATGAATGTCGGTGCGATTGTCGAAGCGCCATCGCTGAATATCCGACTTGCGGGCAAGACCTCCAAACGCGCCGGTTACAAACTGGGCGAAGCTGAGGAGTGGTTCTTTGAGGGTCTGGCGCCGGGTGATGCGTTTTACTTCGGCGGCGAGGTGTTGCGCCTTGAGCGTATCGAAGGGACCGATGCAGTCGTTACACGGACAATTAGCGATAATCCGCGCCTGCCGGTCTGGGGCGGGGCTAAATTTCCGTGGTCGACGTTCCTCGCCGACAAGGTGCGTTATATGCTCTATCATCCGGAAACATGGAGCGCTTATCCGGAACAGGTGCAATTCTGGCTAAACAAACAGCGGGAAGTGGCGAAGCTGCCGAAACCCGATGAATTGCTCGTCGAAACGTTTCCGTATGCAGATCGGTATTTTCTGGTTTGTTATCCGTTTGACGGATGGCTCGCCCATCAGACATTAGGTATCCTGCTCACACGCCGGCTTGAAAGGCTGGGTGCGCAGCCGATTGGGTATGTGCCGACGGAATATGCGCTGTCGGTTTGGGCGCGCAGGGATATGCGCGACGTCGATATGTCGGCGCTTTTCGATGAAGATATGCTGGGCGACGATCTGGAGAGTTGGTTGGCGGATGCGCTGTTGATGAAACGCACTTTCCGCAATTGCGCTGTTATCGCGGGACTTATCGAGCGCAAACATCCGGGGCAGGAGAAAACCGGAAGACAAATCGCTTTTTCCTCCGACCTTATTTACGATGTCTTGCGCGAACACGAGCCTGATCACCTTCTGATGCGGGCGGCATGGGATGATGCGGCTGGCGGATTTCTTGATCTTGCAAGATTGCAGGCGTTACTCACGCGCGTCGCCGGAAAAATCGCCGTCAGTGCCCTGAAACGGGTCTCGCCGCTTGCCGTGCCGGTGATGCTTGAGATCGGCCGTGAAATCGTCGCCCGGGACGCCAGTGAAGCTGTGCTGCAAAGCGCCTCCGAGGCGATCATTGAAGAGGCGATGGGATCAGCTTAGGGTTCCGCTTATCGTGACAAATCCCGTCATCAGAATTTGCGATGAAGCCTTCACGCCCGACCCGCTCGGCGGTTTATTCTGGGCGCGCGAAAAAACGTTGATTGTGTCCGATCTTCATTTCGAAAAAGGCTCAAGTTTTGCCGAACGGGGCGTCCTGCTGCCGCCCTACGACACCAAAACGACGATCGATCGTGTGCGCGCCCTCATGCGGCGGTACGCGCCCGGCCGCGTCATCTCGCTTGGCGACGCGTTTCACGACGGCCGCGCGGAGGATCGGCTTGACGCAAACGACCTCCAAGCATTGGCGGACCTCGTAAAATCGGTCGAATGGATATGGATTGAAGGCAATCATGATCCGGCGCCGCCCAAACGGCTCGCCGCGCGCAGCGAAAAGCAGTTGCGCATCGGTGAGATTTCTTTTGTGCATGAACCTACCGCCAACGCCCGAGGTGAGATCGCTGGCCATTTGCACCCCTGCGCCAGCATCGTCCATGAACGCCGACGACTGCGCCGGCGTTGTTTTGCGGTCGGGGCCGAACAAATCGTTATGCCGGCGCTGGGGGCGTATACGGGCGGTTTGAATATCCTTGATCTGGCCTTTGAGTCGCTGGGCGCGGTGTTCCAGCCCTGGGTGATGGGTGAAAAGGGCGTTTATCCGATTGCGCGTGACAAGATTCGGCCGGATACGCTGCGACGCCACGGCGATCGCGCCGCAAGCTAATTCGCGTGCTTTCGGCTTTTTTGGTTGACACGACGGCGATATTTGTTATCTCCGCGCGCTCATTCTCGCTAAGGGTCGACCGATGAAAGTCCGCAGCTCGCTTAAATCGCTGAAAAAACGCCACAAGGATTGCCGTGTGGTGCGTCGGAAAGGCCGCGTTTATGTGATTAACAAGACGCAACGTCGCTTCAAGGCGCGTCAAGGTTAACCATTTTATCCAGTTCGTCAGAACTGTTTCTTTGAATTTTAGGCATGACGCGCTAAATTACTGATATGCGCGCGCTTTCGTTTGTTTTCATTTTGGTCTTTGCCGTCCTCGGGGCGGCCCGCGCGGATCAGACCGATCCGCGGCTTGACGAATTATTTCGGGAATTGCGCGTCGGCGAGGCCATTCGCGCCGAAGAAAATGTTTCACGCATTATGGAGATCTGGGCGCAGTCAGATAGTGAAACGGTGAACCTGCTCTATGCCCGTGCGGAAGTCAGTGCGGATGCCGGCGAATATGAGCTGGCCGATGCGCTCTTGGATCATGTGGTGGGGCTCGCGCCAAATTTTGCACAAGGTTACGCCCTGCGCGGCGCCGTGCGCCTTGGCAATGAAGACCGCGGCGGGGCGATCGATGATCTCTTTAGAGCGTTAGAGTTAGAGCCGCGCCATTTTGAGGTTCGCACGGCGCTTGCTGAGTTGCTTTTGGCGAGCGATCAGAAACGCGACGCCTATGACATGTATCAAAAAGTGCTCGAATGGAATCCCCATGACGAACACGCGCGCGAGCGCGCCCGCGCCCTGCGCCGGGAACTCGACGGGCAAGAGATTTAGTTTTCCACAAATCGTCCCTTTGCTGTTGCAAAGCCAGCACTGAAATTCTTAAGTCGGGGTCTTTTTAAACCGGGTGCTTTGTACCCAGACAAAAAGGCGTGTGAGAATATGGCTGACGGATCCGCAAGCGTCGAAGGCGTAACCACAGTCGCGGCAGACAGATTGCGATCTTTCATTGAGCGTGTTGAACGCCTAGAGGAAGAAAAAGCGACAATAATGAACGACGTCAAGGAAGTCTTCGCCGAGGCCAAGGGTGAAGGCTATGATGTCAAAACGCTGCGGCAAGTTATCCGTATCCGGAAGATGGATCGCGCGGACCGTCAAGAACAAGAAGCGCTCCTTGACCTCTATTTGTCCGCCCTTGGCGAAGGATAAGCATCGCCGTCAGCGGGTCTCGGGAAAATTCAGTAAGGCCGCCTCAAAATCTTCTACGGCGCGATCGACGGTGTAAAACGGATAAACGGTGTTGCGGGCGGCTTCGGCATGGTCCCGCCAGTCGCTTTCCGGCATGTTCGCAAAGCGCACAATGGCGTCCGCCATGCGGTCCACGTCGCCGATGGGCGTAAGGACGCCGACGTTGTCTCCCATCACCTCCGGCGCCGCGGACGATGCGAAAGCAATAACCGGTGTTCCACACGCCATGGCTTCCAGTATCGGTAACCCAAATCCTTCGTGGAGACTTGGAAACAGCCAGGCGTCGCACGCGCCGTAAATGTCGCGAAGTGCGTCATCGCGAACATGGTGGCGCACGGTCGTGTTGCTCGGCAGTTGCCTTAGGAACTCTTCCGGCAATTCGCCAAGTATCTGTACGGCGAGGTCAGGTATTTGAGACGCCGCTTTTCCAATCGCATCGATGGCGAACGCAGCGCCTTTGGTCGGTAGTGATGAGTAGAGAAAACCGACTGTTGGCGGCGTCGCTTTCTGACGAGCACCAACGTCAAACAACGCCGGGTCGACGCCATTGATCACAAGGGCTGTCGGCTGGGGCGCAAATTTCTGCACAAGCGAGTCCAGCCACCGCGAAATGGTGATCATTTTGTAGCCAAAATGCCAGCTTTCTATGAGGCGATCCAGGGGCTGATTGCTGGCCCCGTAATCTTGCATGAAATAGAACTTTTCGCCTTTCTCAGCGGGGAAATCTTTTATCCAGAACGCTGTTTCCCACCAGGTGGCGATGATAATATCCGCATCAGGAACAGTTTCCGCCAGCACCGGCCCGGGCTTTTCCGCAAAAATAATTTCAATGTCCCGATTTTGAAAATGGGATTTGATCGCGGCGTTATTCTCGCGGCTCGGCAGCTTGCGCTCCCGGATCGCGCTGCGCACCTGGCGGCGTACCGACCGGGACGACGCCGCAGCTGCGAAGACCACATCATGGCCTTTACGGCGCAGGCCCTCGGCGTAGTCGGCGACAACGCGATTGCCGCCGGCGAGATTTGGATACGGCGCCACAAAGGTGATTTTCATCGCAACGATGCTCAGTTGACGGTGGGGCTTACAATCGCCCGTACGGTTAGTCGATTACACCGCTTCGCATGAGGTCGTCCAAGACTATTCGCCGCAAATTTTTTAACTGGCGCGGCGTACCTCAAGATCATGTTCCCGCAGCTTGCGGTAGAGCGTCGATCGACCCATGCCAAGGCGGCGCGCCACCTCAGACATTTTTCCGTCATAGGTCCGGATCGCCAACTCAATTAAATCACGCTCTATCTCCTGAAGAGATCTCAGATGACCCTCTCTATCGAAGATCGCGACCGCATCATTGTCCGCAGGATTGGCGTCTGGCAAAGGCAAATCTGCAGACGGCGCAAAGGCCGCTTCGTCCAATTCAACTTCTGCATCGACCATTGGCGGGCCGGCCGCAATGCCGGCGGCGGCGAATTCTTCGCGCAGCAGCGGGAAGTCGTCTGTAGACAGGTAAGCGCCTTCCGCCAATACAACCGCCCGGAAAATCGTGTTCTCCAACTGGCGAATATTGCCCGGCCACGCCTGACGGGTCAGCACTTCCAACACTTCATGGCGAACGCCGCGAACGTCCCGGCGTTCTTCAGCATTATAGCGACCAATGAAATGGTCGATCAGAGCCGGGATGTCTTCTGCCCGATTGCGCAATGGCGGGACTTCGATCGGGAAGACATTCAGTCTGTAGAAGAGGTCTTCCCGGAAACCGCCTGTTTTGACTTCCTCAGAAAGGTCGCGATTGGTCGCGGAGATGACCCGGACGTCAACTTTCACGGGTCGTTTGGAGCCAATTGGATCGACTTCGTTTTCCTGCAGCACACGAAGTAGTTTTACTTGCATGTCGGGAGGCAACTCGCCCACCTCATCCAGGAAGATTGTGCCGCCATTGGCTTCCTGGAATTTCCCGATATGTTTTGCGTTGGCGCCCGTAAATGAGCCTTTCTCGTGGCCGAACAAAATACTCTCCACAAGATTTTCAGGGATGGCGCCGCAATTCACGGT